>JANTGJ010000016.1 GCA_024762975.1 Candidatus Krumholzibacteriia bacterium | reverse complement strand
GTACGGGATTCGAAGCAGGACCGGTCGAACGAAACGGTGGGCGAGCGCATGGCCCGGCTGGCGGGGCGGGGAGAACTGACGGCCCGCAACGCGGATCTGCATTGGCTGTACGAGCAGTCGGTGCAGAACGTCGATTTCGAGGCGCACTTCATCGATCGTGTGTTCCGGAAGGAGTACGGCCGCAAACCGACCTGCCTGCGCGAGGATTTTTGCGGAACGGCGCTGCTGTGCGCCCGGTGGGTGGGCCAGCGAGCGGAAAACACCGCCCTGGGAGTGGATTTCGACGGTCCGACATTGGATTGGGGCCGCCGCAACAATCTGGCGCCGCTGGGCGAACGTGCCAATGCGGTCACCCTGGTGCAGGACGACGTGCGCAACGTCACCGACGATCCGGCCGATGTCATTGCCGCCATGAACTTCAGCTGGTGGGGCTTCAAGACCCGCAAGGAATTGGCGGGCTACTTTCGCAGCGCCTACGCCAATCTGCGTTCCGAAGGCATCCTGGTACTCGATTGCTACGGTGGTCCCGAGGCGCAGGTGCCGCAGATCGAAGAGCGCGAGCAGGACGGTTTCGACTACCAGTGGGATCAGGACCACTTCAACCCGATCACGGGGGAAGTGCGAAACATGATCCATTTCTGTTTTCCCGACGGCAGCAAGTTGAAGAAAGCCTTCCGCTACGATTGGCGGCTTTGGTCGCTGCCCGAGACCCGGGATCTGCTGGCCGATTGCGGTTTCAGAAAAACGGTGGTTTTCTGGGAAGGAACGGACAAGGACGGTGAGCCGAGCGGCGTGTTCCGGCCCAGCGAAAAGGGTGATTTGGCACCCGCATGGGTGGCCTACATCCTGGCTTATCGCTAGTTTCGGAATCCGATTCCGGAAAATTTCAGGGTTCAGGCGCACGGTGTGGGGTCCGATATTGCGCAGGTACGGTTCGATCGGATGGTGATCGTTCGCGGTGATTTGAATCTGTTTCCTGGAGCGTGACGAGGCGATGGATTTTGACGCGTGTTCCCAGTGCGGGAAAAAGATCGAAGGCCAGGGCGTGCAGTTTCGCGGTCGGGTCTTCTGCGGCGACGTTTGCTGTGACGAGTTCGAGGAAGAGCTCCTGGCAAAAGACGAGCTGGAGATGGAAGAGATCGACGAGCTGGAAGTACTGGATGAGGACGAGTTCGTCGCAGCCACGAGTGAGGACTTGGGCTACCGCACCGAATCCGGGCTCGAGGATTTCGACGAAGATGACTTCGCGATCGATCCCGACGATTTCTAGGTCGACCGTTCGTCGTTGAGCGGGCCCCTAGCACAAGAATACCCCGGGTGGTGTTGTCGCGCGATCGCGCGGAACCGGCCCGGGGTATTCTATTCGAGTGGAGTCGAATCAGCCGCAGCCGTTGCATCCACCGTCGCTGCAGTCGCTGGCCGAACCGAGCGTCAGCATGTAGCCGTGCCGGTGCTCCTCGTTCAGGTAGTCTACCGTCAGCCCGCCACTCTGGCGCAACACGTCCGCTGTCTGGTTGTCCACCACGAACTTGATCTCGTTGTTTTCGATGACCAGGTCATCGCCTTTTGGCTCATCCAGAGCCATTCCGATGCTCGGGCCGCCTCAGCCGAAGCCTTGGATGAACAGGCGCACGCCCTTGCCGTCGTGCTCGGTCCAGTCGAAGCCCTGGAAGGCTTCGTCGGCCGCATCGCTGACGGCGATCAGGTTCAGTTCGCTCACTTCGTTCCTCTCTTCCGGGTCGCAACCCGCGCGCGGATTCGTTCCGCGCACCATGATCCGGGAAACCGCCGTTGCCGGCAGTTCGGAAGCGATTCGCACCGCGACCGATTTCCCACTTATTCTCTCGGCACAAATCAAATCAAATTAAAATGTTTTGCAACCTTTGTCGGCCCGATCGCTGTGGCCTGATTAACAGCTCACGAATCGATCTTGCACGAAATACAGGTTTCTGGAACCCTGAGGGTCCCGGATCCGTCTGTATCCGGTCTCTCGATATCATGATTCCCCAGGAGGTTTGTTCCGTGGTTGCATTCCTGCGTTCCTTCGCCGCGTCCCTGCTCGCCCTGCTGATTCTGTTAGCGATCATCATCGGGATCGCGGTCGTGAAGTTCGACAGCAAGAGCGAGATCAAGGACCACAGTTGGCTACACATCGATCTGTACGGGGAGGTGTTGGAGTACGACCCGCCCGGCGGTGTGATGAGTGAGATCACCGGTAGTGATGCCCTGACGCTACAGAAAATTCTGGAGAATCTGGACAAGGCGGCCGTCGATGATCGCATCGACGGTGTGTTGTTGCAGATGTCCGCCAGCCATAGCGCCGGTACGGCCAAGATGCAGGAGATCCGCGGTGCGATTCAGCGCGTGCAGGCCGCCGGCAAGCCCGTCTACGGCTACGCCGATGCGATGAATACCCCGACCTACTATCTGGCTGCGGTTTGTGATTCGCTGTACTGCCCGGGCAGCGCCTACGTGAATTTCCAGGGTGTCGGGGGAGAGTCGATGCACCTGAAGGGCCTGTTGGAGAAACTGGGCATCGATCCCGAATTGCACGCGATCCGTCACTACAAGTCGGCCGCGCAGATGCTGACGCGCACGGACCTGACGCCTGAGGCGAAGAAAAATCGATTGCTGTTGCTCACCGACATCTGGCAGATCGTCGGCCAGGCGCTGCTGGAGGATCGCGGGCTGTCCGAGGAGCGTGTCGTCGAGTTGATGGAGCATGCCCTGTTCACGCCCGACGAGGCGGTTTCGATGGGGCTGTTCGACCGGATCGCCTACTGGGACGAAATCGAGGAGATGCTGAAACTGGAGGGCGACGACCAGTTGCGCGTCGTTTCGAACTCGCGCTACGCAGACGAGTCACCGGAGGACCTGGGTCTGAAAGGTGACCGGAAGATTGCCGTGATCCACGCCCAGGGAAATATCGGCGGTCGTGAGAATGCGGTGAACCCGGTACTGGGCATCATGATGGGACACGAGTCGATCGTACGCGAACTGATGCGGGCCGAGGCGGACGAGGATGTCGCGGCCATCGTTCTGCGGGTCGACAGCGGCGGCGGCGACTCCCTGACCAGTGACCTGATCGGGCACGCGGTCCAGAAGGTCAGCCAGACGAAGCCCGTCATCGTCTCGATGGTCGATGTCGCGGCCAGCGGAGGCTATTCCGTTTCCTACCGGGCGACGAAGATCGTGGCTGATCCCGCGACCGTCACCGGATCGATCGGTTCCATTTCCGGAAAATTCAACATGAGCGGTTTCAACGAGAAGATCGGGCTGTCCCACGATTCGGTCACCAAGGGACCGAACGCGCTGCTGATGTCGGGCAACCGGCCCTTCACGGACGAGGAATGGGAAAAGTTCTCCAGCAATCACTGGCGCGACTTCCGCCGCTGGATGATGGACGTGGCCCGGCAGCGAGGCATCGCCGCCGCGGACATCGACAGTCTGTGTATGGGGCGCGTGTGGTCGGGCCAGCGGGCCGTGGACCTGAAACTCGTCGATGCCCTCGGAGGACAGCATGAGGCCGTCGAATTGGCCAAGGCCGAGGCCGGCCTGGCCGTCAACGAGCCGGTCACCTTGTGGCACCTGCCGCAGAAGCAGGACCTCATCAGTTCCGTGCTCGGCGGCGGTGATGCGGTTGCCCAGGCGGCCCGGTGGAGTGTTTATCGAGAGATGCGCCGAGAGGCCGCCGTTACCTGGCAGTACGTCAACTCCGAGCATCTGGCCGTGATGCCGCCGCTGTCGATTGAGTAGGGCGACAGCTAATTCGCGCGGTCGTAGACCATGCGAATCCGGAGCGGCTCTTTCCCGCCGGGAAGGAGCCGCTCCTCCGTCAGGATTAGTTGACGGGCGTCTTGGGACAATGTGAAGGAGCGAGTGCGTCCGGAATCCATGCGCCCGCCGCGGGTTCGGACCTGCAGAGTGCCGTCCCGCAATTCCGCCGACGCGGTCAGTTCGCCCCGTTCGGTCCAGACGTTGGTCTTGCGACCATCGGTGTAGAACAACTGCGTGATATCACGGCCGTCGGTCAGATTCAGTTCCGGCACCTCGAGGAATATCTCGATTCGGGAGTACTCCGCCTGTAGACGTTGGGCGCGCTTCTGCAACTGGGTTTGCAGGGCCTCGCCGCCGTTCTTGCCGGCACTGCTGCGACCCCGGCCAGATCCGGTGCCGCGGCCGCTCCCCCTTGCGCCGCTCATGCCGCGGCCACGCCCCCTGCCACCGCCCGTTTCCCCTCTCATTCCGTCACGATTCCCAGGCGAGGTCCCCCGGAGCTCTCGCAGGGTCACCAACAGGTCTTCGCTCTGCCCCGGGTTCAGCACCCAGGTACCGTTGAAGTCTTCCGGGAGGAGAGAGAGGCTTTCTTCGGCGCAGGCGGCGCCCGTGCTCCCGGAGACCGCGGCTGTCAGCAGGAGGAAGGAGATCAGAATCGGGTTTTTCACCGCAATACTCGCTTTCAGAGAGGGCGCAGGCCGCCGCGGGACCGTTACCCGGGGAGAATCTCGCATGGGCGGATTCGGGGATGGAACCGCGTTTGCTCAGCAGAACGCGTGTGCGGGCCAGGTCCAGCGCAGATCGATAAAAAAACCGGCCTCCATGAGGGAGGCCGGTAGGGAGGGGGGCTCCTGCGTGCGCTAGATGATTCTCGGTTCCGTGATCTCGAGGTCGTCCTCATCGTCCGGCACCTCGGCCAGATCGTCCTTCATGCCCAGGGCACGCTTCAGATCGACCAGAATGGTGTAGTTCACGGGGATTACGATCAACGTGATGGCCGTGGCGAAGAGCACGCCGAAGGCCAACGAGGTGGCCATCGGGATCAGGAACTTCGCTTGCAGGCTTTTTTCCAGCAACAAAGGCGTCAAGCCGGCGAAAGTCGTCACCGAGGTCAGCATGATCGGGCGGAAGCGCCGGCTACCCGCTGCGAGCACGGAATCGCGCATCGTGGCGCCGCTCTTGCGGGCGCGGTTGATGAAATCGATCATGATCAAGGAATCGTTGACGACGACACCGGTCAGGGCCACGACTCCGAACATGCTGATCAGGGTCAGGTCGATGCCCATCAAGACATGGCCGCCGACCGCTCCGACAATGCCGAACGGAATCGCCGACATGACGATGATCGGCTGGGAGTACGACTTGAAAAGCACCGCCAGCAGCACGAAGATCAGCATCAGGGCCAGCATGAATCCGCTCTTGAGGCTGCCCATCGACTCGGCCCGTTGCTTTTGTTGGCCCTCCATCGAGTAGCGCAGGCCCGGGTGGTCGGCGAGCAGTTGAGGCAGAATCGTGGCTCGCAGATCGGCGTTGATTTCCTCGGCGTTGGTGACACCCTGGTCCACGTCGGCTGTGACATTGACGATTCTCTGCCGGTCGGCTCGCTCGACGGTGGCGAAACCGCGTCCGGTCTCGACGGTGGCGACGCGGTCGAAGGGCACTTCCGCTCCCTGTGGGGTGCGGATCCGCATGCTTTCGATATTTCCGATGGATCGCCGTTCGTCCGCGGGGTAGCGAACCATGACTTTCACTTCGTCCCGTCCGCGCTGGATGCGCATCGCTTCGTCGCCGTAGAAGCCCTGGCGCACCTGACGCGCCAGATCGCTGAGCGTCAGTCCCAACGTGCGGGCAGCCGGTTTCAGGTTCAGCTTCATTTCGACCTTGCCGGCCCGGAAGCTGTCCGAGATATCAAAGACTCCCGGATACGAAGCCAACTCTTCCTTCAGGCGTATCGACGCGCTGTGCAGCTGCTCGGGATCCGACGAGGTCAACTCGACGAAGACCGGCGCGCCGCCCCGGAACAGGTTGGCCGAAAAGCTGAGCGCGACGGCGCCGGTAATCGGACCACAGGCTTCGCGCCACTTCCGGGCGATCTCGGGACTGGGTATGTTCCGGATCTCGGCGCGCAGCAACTCGGCATTGACCTCGACGAGATGAGCGCCTGCTCCGGTCGATGTCCCGCCGCCCGGACCGCCGCTTCCCGAAGACATCGGCTGCGATCCGATCGAAGTCGACAGGTGCATGACAATCGAGGGTTCGCCCTCGGGGCGCTGGGCGTCGTACCCGGCGGCGACTTCGTTCAGTGAACGTTCCAGTTGCAACACGGCCTTGCGGGCGTCGGCCACGGTCGAACCCTGAGGCAACGTCAGCGCTGCGATTACGTTGTCGGCATCCACCTTCGGCATGAAGGTAAACTTGATGTGCCCGCCGGCGAACCAGCCGACGGTCAACAACAGGACCGCTGTTGCGATCGCGGCGACCAGGCCGCGGTGCCGCAGCGCGTATTCCAGGTTGTTGCGGTAGGTGACGTCCACGAAATGCTGCATCCGACGATCGAAGCCCTCCTTGAATCGACCCACAACGCCGGAAGGCGGGGCCGTGTTTTCGGTCACGGTCGTCGGAATCGTAGCCAGATGGGCAGGCAGGATCAGCAGCGATTCGACCAGTGAGAAGAGCAGGATCGAGATCACCACAACCGGGATGTTGTACATGAACTTGCCCATCATGCCTTCGACGAAAGCGAGAGGCAGAAAGGCTACGACGGTCGTCAGGACGGCGAAGGTCACCGGACTGCCGACTTCGAGTGCGCCGAACTTCGAAGCGGAGCCTCGTTTCCGTCCCATCATGCGATGGGCGTAGACGTTTTCACCCACCACAATGGCGTCATCGACCACCAGACCCAGCGAGACAATGAACGCGAAGAGCGAAATCATGTTCAGTGAAACGCCGAAGAAGGGCAGGACCCAGAATGCGCCCAGGAACGAAACTACGATTCCCAGGCTGACCCACAACGCGAGACGAATTTCCAGCGTCACGGCCAGGCAGACGAACACCAGGATCAGTCCCATGGCACCGTTCTTCAGCAACAGGTCCATACGACTCTTGTAGATCGTGGAGCGATCCCGCCAGATGGCCATGTCAACGCCGGGAGGCATCAGTTCGCGATTTTCCTCGACGTAGTTTTTCGCGGCGTTCGTCACATCGACGACGCCTTCGTCACCGGTTCGATAGACCGAGACCATGGCGGCGTTCTTGCCGTCCAGGAAACTCGCCATATCGACGTCCTCGAATCCGTCCCGGATCCGGGCGATATCCGCCAGACGAACTTCGGATCCGTCGGCGGCCGAGATGACCACGATGCGTCCGAACTCCTCGCCGGTGTAGCGTTGGCCCTTGGTGCGGACCAGAATCTCGCCGACCGAGGTCTTCACGCTACCGCCGGGCAGATCGAGACTGTTGGCGCGAACCGCTGCTGTAATCTGCGCCAGACTCAGTCCGTACGCCTGCAGCGCCTGCTCGCTGACTTCGATGGAGATTTCGTAGGGCCGCGTGCCGTTGGTCTGGGCGTAGGTGATGTCGTCCAATGCGAGTACGTCATCGCGCACGCGGTCGGCCACCACCTTGAGCACGCGCTCGGGAACGTCGCCGTACAGTACGATGTCGATCACCTGTTGCTTGGGCTCGACGAGCGACACGATCGGCTTCTCGGTCTCGGCCGGAAAGGTGATGATCCGGTCGATCTCGGCCTTGACGTCGTCCAGGGCCTTGCGCTTGTCGGTGCCACGATCCAGTTCGATGGTAACGGTGCCCATTCCCTCGGCGGCGCTACTGGTGATTTTCTTGATGCCGTCCACGCCCTGCACCTGTTCCTCGACGCGGATGCAGACGCTTTCCTCGACTTCGGACGGGGTGGCCCCCAGAAACGGAACCCGGACCGTGATGATGTCCATCGTGATCTCGGGAAAGACCTCCTGCTTGATGCTCAAAGCGCTCATCAGGCCCGCCGCCATGATCAGCAGCATCAGTAGGTTGGCCGCGACGTGATTGTCGGAGAACCAGCGAATCAGCGGATTCATCGCTTACCGCCCTTCGCTGCCCGGTCCGTTTTGCCGGCTCCTTCGGGCGACGTTTCGCCCTCGACCCGGATGGGAAGTCCCTGTGTCACGAACTGCATGTTCGATACGCACAGCCGTTCCCCTGGCCGGATCCCCTGCCGGATCACCGCTTCATCGACGCCCGCACGGGCGAGTTCCACCGTGCGGATATCCAGTGTGTTGTCGTCACGAATGACCCAGATGTGATTCTCGGGGCGGAGCGCCGAGCGGGGGATGACCACGGTATCACCGGCAGGCTCGGTCGCGAACTCGACCTGGACAAACATGCCTTCGATCAGGGCCGGGCGTTCCCCGGTCGAGAGGAACGGGGCATCGATCTCGATGACTACGGGGATCTGGCGACTTCGCTCATCCACCGCGCCGCCGACCCGGACCAGACGAGCTGCCCATTGATGCCTCCGGCCGGCGAAGTCGGCCCGGACGGTGACGGAAGTGGGAGTCGTACTCTCGGTGCCCACGCGAATCCAACCCAGATCGCTGTCGGCCACCGGAACCGTGACCTCGGCCACATCCGTGGCGATGATCACACCGACGGCCGTTCCCGCGCGCAGGTACTGGCCTTCGTCGGAATCGGCACGGATGACCATGCCATCGAAGGGAGCGGTCACGGTGCACCGGTCCAGATTCAGGCGGGCCTGCCGAACGGCCGCCCTGGCAGCGGCCAGACTCGCCCGTGCCAGTTTCAGTTGCGGCTCATGTCGAACCAATGGACTGGCCTCGGTGGTCTCGGTGCGTTTCCATGCGTCGAGGGAAACCTGGGCCTCTTCCTCGGCCCGCTCCAGATTGTATTCCGCCTGCGCCACATTGGCCTCCGCCTGGGCCAGAGCCAGGGCGTAGTCGGTGTCGTCGATCTGCATCAGTGTCTCGCCGGCCTGAAACACGGCGCCCGGCTCGAACCGATCCGACTTCATGACGATCTCTCCCTCGACCCGCGGGGTGAGATTGACTTTGCGCTTGGCGCGAATCGGACCGAAGCCCTGAATGCGCACGGTTCCCACCGTGTCGCCAACCGTATAGGCCTCGACGACGGGCCGGGGCGCGGTTGCCGGCCGGCGAGCAGGCTTGGGTCGAATCCGGATCAACACGACGGTGACCACCAGAGCCAGAACTACGATGATGACCGGCAACAGGATTCTGCGGGTACGAGAGCTGCTCACTGTACGGCTCCTTCGTTCGATGCGGAGGGGAAATTCATATCGTCCCAGGGACCGCCCAGGGCCAGGATCAACTGGACACGGGCGGCACGACGGGAGCGTTGGATGGAGAGTAGCTGGCTTCGTGCCGCGTCCAGACGCCTGCGGGCGTCCAGGGACAACAGCAGGTCATCCAGTCCGCTGGTATAGCGGTCTTCGGCCAATTCGACCGACAACCCCGCCTGTTCGACGGAGTCGATCAGCAGCGATTCCTGCAACGTCAGATTCCGGTCCCGGTCCAACGCGTTCTCGACTTCGGCCAGCGCCCTGAGAACCGCCGACTGGTAGGCCGCAAGAGCCTGGGCGGTCTGGGCTTCAGCAATCTTGATCTGGGCCTGCGTGGCCCCGCGATTGATCAGCGGCATAAAAAGACTGCCGGCGAGATTCCAGACTTTGGTCGGTTCGGTCAACAGGTTGGCCAATTCCGCGGTCGCACTGCCGCCCTGGGCCGTCAACTTGAAACTCGGAAATAGGGCGGCCCGGGCGCTACCGATGCCGGCCGTTGCCGCGTGGAGCCTCGCTTCGGCCGCCAGCAGATCGGGCCGGCGGTTCAGCAGTTGCGACGGAATACCTGCCGGTACCGGCGGCAGCGGGTCGGGCAGTGAATCGGTAAAAGAAATCGCGCCGGCAGGATATCGTCCGACCAGAATCTCCAGACCGCGACGTGCTTCGAGCAGTTTCTGGGCGAGCGAGGGCTCATTGGCCTGGGTTGCGGCCAGGCTCTGCCGGATCAACTGCACATCCAGGCTGGGTATCAGACCCGCTTGGAACCGGTCGTCCACCACATCGAGGCTTTCCTGGTAACTGGCCACCGTGTTCCCGGTCAGTTGGCTCTGCAGCTGCAACTCTTTCACCTGCAACCAGGCCAGGACCACATTGGCCACGAGGGCCTGTGCTGCCGCCCGTTGCTCCTGTTCGCTGGCCAGGAATCCGGCCACCGAGGCTTCCCGGCCGCGGCGCAGCTTGCCCCACAGATCGGCTTCCCATCCGGCGGTCGCATTGACGTTGAAGTAGTTGCTGGTCAGCGTCGCGCCCGGGGGCGCCAGATCCGAACTGCTGCCGCTCCGGGTGGCGGTGCCGGCAAGGCTGACGGCGGGCAGGAGAGCAGATGTCGCCCGGCCGAGTTTTGCCTGTGCCTCCTGGACCCGTGCGGCTGCCGCGGTGAGATCATGATTGTGCTCCAGGGCTTCGCGGACCAGGCCGTTCAGCACCGTGTCCCCGAAGGCGGTCCACCACCGGAGCCCTTCCCGGCCCTCGAGGAAATCCCGGGGGAGAGAATTCGTCGCCGGTTCGGATTGCCATTGCCCGGGCAGAGTGGTCGCGGGAGTCGGGCGTTCGAAGTCCGGGCCGACAGCGCACCCGGCCAAGAGGAACGGTAAAAGTCCCAACAGGACTCGTCCTGTCATGAAGTGACCTCCGGATACAGCGCATCGATCGCCGCTGCAGAGAATTGAGTGATGTGGTCGGTCGTTTGTTGGACGTATTGTTCGACGGGTTGCCTCAGGACCGGGAAGGCTTCGAGCATGACCTCGACGGAATCGTCAGAGGAGTCGAACAGGACGCGGCTTTTCTGCCAGCGCCCAATGAAGTGGTGTACCTGGCCGATGATGCTCGCCACGATCCAATCGACCTGCTCCTGGGTCAGATTGGGACGTGCCTGCATCATCGCATCGGAAAAGGCGCGGAACACGGGCGCAACCATCTCGCGCAGAAACAAGGCCGTCGAATGCCTGCTTTCTGTGTGTACTTCCCGTACGATCAGCTTGAAAAGGTTCCCGGCCGGAATGTCGGACAGGGCGTCACTCAGTTGTCCCTGAACCATGCTGCGAATCACGTCCTCCAATGGAGGGGATCCCGCATGCCGGATGGTGACCTCTTCGAGCGCCAGTAGAATCCGGTCCCTCTGCACGGTGAACCGCCGCTTGATCACTTCCCGATAGAGATTGTCCTTCCCCTGGAAATGATAGTTGATTGCTGCGATATTCACATCCGCTGCCAGGGCCAGTTCCCGGATCGACACTTTTTCGTAGCCATGGTGGAGGAAAAGATCCTCGGCCGCGTCCAGCAGCCGGTCTTTCGTCCCCGATCTGTCCTCGTTCACGCGTGCTCCCTATTTCAATCAATTGATTCATACAAGTGAATGAATTCATAGATTAAAACAGTTGTTTGATTTTGTCAAGGTTGGGATTACACGATCCTTATCCAGATTTGAGGGGGAATTGACAAAAAATCGGGCCCCAGGCTGGCGTTGACTGGGCCGGGAAAAATATCGCTTGCTATAATGCACATAAGTGCATAATGTAGAGACTAACGAAAGCGAAGGAGATCAGATGCCTCGACCCCAGAAGAAACGAAATGTCCACCGTCCGCCGGCGTTCTCCAGCTTCAAGCCGACCGGCGTACGCAGCCGGCATCTGGACACCGTTTCTATGGCATTGGACGAACTCGAAGCCATTCGATTGGCTGATTTCGAGGGTCTGGACCACGCCGAGTCAGCAAGGGAGATGGAGATCTCCCGCTCGACGTTTTCGCGACTCATCGAAAAGGCGAGGCAAAAGGTTGCACGGTTCCTGATCGAGGGAAAACTCCTGCAAATCGAGGGCGGGGAAGTTCACTTCCAACGAAATCTGCTCCGGTGTGGAGACTGTGGCCATCTCGTAAATATCGCTTTCGACTCGGAAACGACACGGTGCCCGGACTGCGGGTCGACGAATCTCGCCGATCTGGCGGATCGATTCGGTCACGGCCGGTGCTGTACCCGGCACCATCGCAACAGACGGAGGTAGGAAAAATGGCTGGTGGAAACAAGAAGGGTCCCGACGAGCGAGGTCCCATGACGGGACGGGGATTGGGATACTGTGCGGGAAATGATCATGCCGGATTCGAAGCGGGCGACCCGCCGGCCGGCCGAGGGGGCGGATTCGGACGGCGATTCGGTTCGGGGCATGGTAGGGGCCGAGGCCGCGGCGCTCACGATGCTTGGGGAGGCGGCAATGGGTATGGCCGTGGTTTCGGCCGGGGCTACGGCGTCGGTGAGGGTCGAGGGAACCGTTGGCGATCGAGGAATGCTGATCGCCGGTGGACCGGCAGCGAAGAATCGCCAGCAACCCCGAAACTTCGCGACGAGATTGTGAGTTTGCAGGAGCAGATTCGGGTTCTTGCCGATCGTATCGAGACCCTGGCGCAGGATGATTGAGGATCCGGTCCGGTGACTCGAAAGAAAGGAAGAGATATGTCTGGCGGAGGAAGAGCGGGAGCCGGCGGGGGGCGTGGCCACAACGGCGGCGGTCGTGGTCGCAACGGCGGCGGAGGCTTCGGGGCGGGAGGATTCTGCGTTTGCGCGGGATGCGGCGCGAAGGTCCCCCATCAAAGAGGCCAAAAATGTACGACGCTGAAGTGCCCCGATTGCGGGCGTACCCTGGTTCGCGAGGAATTGCTGGAAAAGAACAACAAGGCAGGAGAAAAGAAATGAAGCGTGTTTTCGCGATTCCCACACTGGCCGGAAAGGCCTGTGCCCACTTCGGTCATTGCCAGAGTTTCGCCGTCGTGGAGGCCGATGGCGATCAGCTGGGTGAACTGAAGTTTCTGGACCCGCCGGTTCATCAGCCCGGGAGCTATCCCCGGTTCCTGGCGGACAACGGAGTCGATATCATCATCGCCGGAGGCATGGGTGTGATGGCGCAGAACCTGTTTCGCGAGAACCAGATCGAGGTCCACCTCGGGGTGGGCGAGGAAGAACCCCGTGAGCTCGTGGAGCGGTACCTGCGCGATGAGCTCCAGGCCGGGGGCAACCTCTGCAATCATGGGGAGCCGGATCACGAACCCAACTGTGGGGCGTAGCGATGAAGGTCGCGATCGCCAGTGGCAAGGGAGGAACCGGGAAGACGACCCTGTCCACGAATCTGGCCCGGTTCATGGCCGAATCCGAGCCGGTGGTGCTGGTGGATCTGGACGTGGAGGAGCCCAACTCGGGCCTCTTCGTTGCCGGTGAATTATTCCACGACGAGCCCAAGTACAAGATGATTCCCGTCTGGGAGTCGGAAACGTGCTCCCTGTGTGGCAACTGTCAGGAGGTCTGCAATTTCAATGCGATCCTGAAGATGGGCGATCGCATCATGATTTTTCCCGAGCTTTGCCACGGATGCTACGCGTGTTCCGAGCTTTGTCCGACCGCCTCGCTGCCCATGCAGCAAAAGCCGATGGGCGAGCTGAAACACCTGCGATCCGGCGCTCTGGATTTTGTGGAGAGCCGGCTGATGATCAGCGAAGAGCAGGCCGTTCCCCTGATTCATCAGACGCTCCGCTACGTGGATGAAAGTTTTTCGCCGGAGGTCGTCAAGATCCTCGATTCGCCGCCGGGAACCTCCTGTCCCGTCATCGAAGCGACACGGGGTGCCGATCTGGTGATCCTCGTCACCGAGCCTACTCCTTTCGGACTCCACGATCTGAAACTGGCGGTCGATACCGTTCGCCGCTTGGGGAAGGAGTTTGTCGTCGTGCTGAACCGGTACGGAATCGGTGACGACCAGGTCGAGCAATACTGCGCTGCAGAGGGAATCCATCTGGCGGCCCGCATCCCGAACCAGCGCCGGATTGCCGAGACCTACGCGGCCGGAAAACTCCTGTATCGCGAGATTCCCGAAGTGGCGGAGGCTACGGATGCGATCGCAAGCCTGATTCATGCTCACGCCGCGGGAGGATCGTGATGAAGGAAATCGTGGTTCTCTCCGGCAAGGGCGGCACGGGAAAGACCTCGTTGACGGCATCGTTCGCGGTGCTGGGAGGTGCTGAACTCGTGGTGGCCGATTGCGACGTGGATGCGGCCGACATGCATCTGCTCCTGGAGCCCGACTTCGCCGATCGCGAGGATTTCCATAGCGGCGAATTGGCGGTGATCGATCCGTCGAAGTGCAGCGATTGCGGACAATGTGCGGCCGTGTGTCGCTATGACGCCGTCGAGGTGATCGGTGGCCGCCATGTCATCGACGAACTCGGCTGCGAAGGCTGCGGCTATTGCGCGCGCGTGTGTCCCGACGATGCGATCGAGAATATCGAACAACATGTCGGCCAGTGGTATCGCTCGGCAATCCGTACCGGTTCGACGATGATCCATGCGCGGCTGAAGATCGGGGCGGACAACTCGGGCAAGCTGGTGGCGAAGGTCAAGCGCATGGCCCGCGAAGCGGCCGCTGCACAGGGCAAGGACTGGGTCCTGGTCGATGGATCGCCCGGTGTCGGTTGCCCGGTCGTTTCTTCCCTTTCCGGTGCCTCGCTGGTCGTGCTGGTGACCGAACCCACGGTCTCGGGGCTGCACGATCTGCGGCGAGTGTACAAGTTGGTCAAGATGTTCGGAATCGCCGCCGGTTGCATCATCAACAAGGCGGATCTGAATGCGAAGGTGAGCCGGGAGTTGCGGGAATTTTTGGAGAACGAGGAGATTCCCATCCTGACCGAGATCCCGTACGACGAAAGGTTCACCTCGGCGATCACCCAGGGCAGGACGATCGTCGAGTGGGACCCGGACCTGGCACGACTCCTGGGCGACTGTTGGAAAAAAATCACCGAACTGGCGGGCGACCACCAGATTTGACGAGACGGTAGGCAATTCACACCAGGGAGAGATCCATGAAGCTGATTTTTACGACCACGGGTACCGATTGGGATTCGAAAATGGATCCACGCTTCGGCAGAACACAGTTCTTCTTCGTGTACGACGAGGAATCCGATAAGATCCAGACCTACGACAACACCGCGATCGAAAACGAGGCCCACGGGGCGGGACCGAAAACGGCGCAGAAACTCTCGGAGTTCGACGCCCAGGTGTTGATTACCGGGAATGGCCCCGGGGGGAACGCGGCCGCTGTGCTGCAGACCACCGGGACCGAGATCTACGTCGGGGCCGGCGAGATGACCGTGCGCGAGGCGTACGAAGCCTACCGTAGCGGAGCCCTCAAGAAATTCGGAGGCGTATAGCCGTGGACAAATTTCGAATCGCGCTGGCCACGGATGATGGAGATTCCTTTGTCGCACGTCATTTCGGTGATGCCGAATTTTATGACCTGTATGATTTGACGCCACAGGGAGCAGAGTTCGTTCTGCGGGTGCCGAACCGGACCGGTGAGGAGGACGGCCATGCCGATCCGAAGAAAGCGAAAGGCATCGCCGGCCTCCTGAAAAAACAGGGTGTGCAGGTCGCGATGACCCGCGTGTTCGGGCCGAACATCAAACGGATCCGATCGAAGTTCGTGTGTGTGTTGACCTCGCACGACAAGGTGGGACCGGGGCTGGAACTCGCGCGCGAGAGTTTCCCGTTGATCGCCACGGAATGGGAGTTGGGCGAGGAGCGCGGTTTTCTGGATCTCCGCAGGAGTTGAACGTCAGGAGAGGCCATGAAGAAGATCGGAATTATTATCTGTGACCGGTACCGGTCCTGTGCCGGCGGCAAGTGCTTTCGTTCGCTTCGGGCAAGGGAAGGCGGGTTTGCACGCTACCGCGATCAGGAGGTGGAACTGGTCGGTTTCACGTCCTGTGGGGGCTGTCCAGGCGGCAATATCGAGAACGCTCCCGAGGAAATGTTGAAGAACGGAGCCGAGGTCATCCACCTGGCCACCGGATTGGTCGTGGGGTACCCGCCTTGTCCGTACCTGGACTATTTCGAGGATTTTATCCCGCAGAAGTTCGGCGTGGAGGTCGTCATCGGTACCCATCCCATTCCCCAAAAATACCATTGGGTGCATGAGCGCCTGGGTACCTGGTCCGAGATGCGGAATCGGAACGATCTGACGGAGTTGCTGGCTGACGATGCGACCCGCCGGGCGTATGACTGAAACCGGATCGGCAGTTTCGGACTTCCCGTTCAGAAAAGGAATTTCCATGAGTGACAGGTACTTCAGTCCTGCATTGTTTCGTTTCCTGAAGGATCTGACCGCAAACAACAGGCGGGAATGGTTTCAGGAAAACAAATCGCGCTACGAGGAAGACCTGAAGGTGCCCGCCCTGCGGTTCGTCGTCGATTTTTCGCCGCATCTGCGCAGAATCAGCCCCCATTTTCGAGCCGATCCGCGACCCAGTGGCGGATCGCTCTTCCGCATCTACCGAGACGTCCGTTTCAGCAGGGACAAGAGCCCGTACAAGACGCATGCGGGGTTGCATTTCCGCCACGAAGCGGGCAAGGACGCCTATACGCCGGGCTTCTACCTGCACCTGGAGCCGCGCAAGAGCTTCCTCGGGATGGGGTTGTGGCATCCGGACAATCCGACACTGAAGAAGATTCGCGATCGCATCGTGAGCGACCCGGCAGCCTGGAAGAAAGCCGTCGGCGGGAAGAATTTTACCGAGCACTTCAAGGTCACCGGCGAGAGCCTGAAGCGGCCACCCCGGGGCTTCGATCCTGAGCATCCGTTGATCGAAGTATTGAAACTGAAGGACTTCACCTGCTTTGCGCCGCTGTCGCAGAAGCAGGTCACGTCGGTCGGATTCATGGACGAATTCGCGGCGCTCTGCAAGACCGGTTCGCCGTTGGTGAAGTTCATCTGCGAGGCATTGGGGCAGCAGTACTGATTCGGATGTGTGCGATAGGAAACGGCCCCGGGCAGCTGGTCCGGGGCCGTCTTGCGTTCCGATCGGTTTGAACTACTTGAGCAGGGTCATCTTGCGAGTCGCCCGGTAGTCGTCCGCCTCGATCAGGTAGTAGTAGATGCCCGAGTGGACACGGGCCCCACTGTCATCGGCACCGTTCCAGACCGCGTCGCGCATCCCCGCGGACAGGGTCTCGTCGATGAGCGTACGAACCAGTCGGCCGCGCGTATCGTAGATGCGCAACTTCACCTGGCTGG
Organism: Candidatus Krumholzibacteriia bacterium; assembly: GCA_024762975.1. Classification (GTDB taxonomy): domain Bacteria; phylum Krumholzibacteriota; class Krumholzibacteriia; order LZORAL124-64-63; family LZORAL124-64-63; genus JANTGJ01. The sequence continues at coordinate 23,942 of JANTGJ010000016.1, read as the reverse complement.
TTTTCGGCAGATCGAACGAGATCGTAGTCATCGGGTTGAACGGATTCGGCGAATTCTGGCGCAGCGTGAAAATCAGCGGCAGGTCCTGCTTCTCAGGTGCCTCGCTGACCGGTGCCAACCCGCCGTCCACGGTCAGCGTGTAGCTGCTCGTGGCTCCATTGTAGCCATCGACACGTACGTAGTAGCGACCCACCGAGGCACTGTAGGAGCCAGCTTCGGGGTTGCTGACCGTGTAGCCGCGATCGACCTGCGTGCCGGCACTGTTGTACAGGTACCAGTCCAGATCCGCACTGCTGCCGATGGCCACGCTGATGTTGATGTTACCGGCGGTGTCGACGTCGAACCAGAAGTAGTCGTCGTCACTGCTGGAGCTGATGGTGCCGCTGACGGCCACACCGTTTCCGACCGGTCCGTTGGCTTCGGCGATGCTGGCGTTCGGCTCGGTCTCGGCCGTGATGGCGCTGCCGCCCCCGCCGCTGCTGCCGACGATGACTTCGATGTCGTCGAAGGTGAAGCCGTCGCTGGTCATCTGGTAGTTGTCGTACTGCTGGAACTTCACGATGAACGTCGAGCTGAGCGTCAGGCCGTTGGCCGCGGCCAGGGCGTCGACATCCAGACTGAAGTACTGCCAGGTCTGGTTCGTGTAGCTGCTGCCGTTCAGGTCCTGGACCTTCACGAAGGTGGCACCGTCGTTCGAGGAGAAGTAGATCCCGTCGCCGGAATGCGTTTCGTCCCCGAACTCCTTCCACCAGAAATTCAGTTCCACTTCGGTCTCGCCGGACAAATTCAGCGCGAGGTTGGCTTCGTTGTAGCTGAATGTACCGTTGGCCGAGCAGTCCATAGCCAGCTGGTAGCTGCCGCTGTGCGGCGAGTACGAGCTGAACACCTGGATGCGGCCGTTATTGGTCGAGGCCGTGGTCCAGTACTGATCCAGCGTGCCGCTCTCGAACCCGGTCGAGTAGGGAACCGTCGCGTAGTTGCCGCCAACGGGCGGATCGGTGACGGTGATGTACGACGTTTTGGTCTCGACATTCGAACCGAAGGCGTTCGCGGCCGTCAACGAAACCGTGTACGAGCCGGCCGACGTGTAGGTGTGGCTCGGGTTCTGGGCCGTCGAGGTGCCACCGTCGCCGAAGGTCCAGTTCCAGCTCGTCGGTGCGTTCGTCGACGCGTCGACGAACGAGACCGAGACCGGGGCCTCGCCGCTGGTGGGGGAGCCACTGAAGGCGGCCACCGGCGCCGTACCCGTCGGTCCACTGCTGACGGCGATGTCGTCAAACGCCATTCCGTCGGTCGTGGCCATGTAGTTGTCGTACTGCTGGAACTTGATCACGAAGGTCGAATTCAGCGAGATGCCGTTCGCGGCGGCCACCGCGTCGATGTCGATATTCCATTCGGACCAGGAGTTGTTGGTGTAGCTGCCGCCGTTCAGATCCTGGATCTTGGTGAAGTTGGCTCCTCCATCATCCGAGATGTACACGCCGTCGGGGGAGTGGGTCTCGTCGGAGAAATCCTTCCACCAGAAGTTCAGGTCGACCTGGCCTTCGCCGGCCAGATTCAGATGCAGCCACGCTTCGTTGTAGCTGTAGGTGCCGTTGCTGGAGCAGTCCATCGTCATGTGATAGCTGCCACTGTGCGGCGTGTTGGCCGTGGTCAGCAGAATGCGGCCGTTGTTGGTCGATGAGTTGGACCAGTACGGGTCGAATGTGCCGCTCTCGAAGCCGGTAGAGTAGGGCAACGTCGCGTAGTCGCCGCCGACGGGCGGATCGGTGATGGTGATGTAGCCCGTCTTCGTCTCGGAGTCCGAGCCGTAGGCGTTGCTGGCCGTCAGCACCACGGTGTAGGTACCGGCCGCGGTGTAGGTGTGGCTCGGGTTCTGGGCGCTGGACGTGCCGCCATCCCCGAAGGTCCAGCTCCAGCTGGTCGGCGTATTCGTCGAGCTGTCCGTGAAATTCACGGTCACCGGGGCATCGCCGCTGGTTGGTGTGCCGCTGAAGGCAGCCACAGGCGGATTGCCCACGGGGCTGCCGCCGCCGACGGCTGCCGCCGCGTCGACCATGCCGTAACCGGAATAGCGATCCCAGCCGGAGCCGGATTCGACACTGGTCACGTCCTCGGCCGTCGAGGTCAGGCGATCGCGGACCTGGGCCGGGGTGTAGGTCGGATAGGCCGACTTGATCAACGCGCAGACGCCCGCCGCGTACGGGGTGGCGCAACTGGTGCCGTTGAACCACATCGAATAGTCACTCGGGTCGTACCCGGCCGAGCCCAGCAGATCGGTCGTCGGCAGGATCGTCGGAGCGATCACGTCCACGGCCGCGTTGCTGTCCTGGGTCGTCACACCGTAGTTCGATCCCCACCAGCGTTCCCCGTCACAGGTGTAGCCGTTCGGGTCGGTGCTGACGCCGGAGTTGACTTCCGAACTGTTGCTCGAGGAGCGCTTGCGCTCGCCACAGGGCGAAGCCGCGCCGACGGCGATCACGTACTGGTTGATGGCCGGGTAGCTGATCGTCGAGGCGTTCTCGTTCCCGGTGGCCGCCAGCAGTGTAACGCCGGCGTTGTAGGCATACTGCAGTGCCGTGTCGGTGGCGCTGTCGGTACTGATCGCGGCGCCGAGACTCATGCTGGCAACGTCGGCGCCGTTGTCGGCCGCATAGTACAACGCGTTCTGGATCGAGGAGAAATACATCGATCCGGCACTGTTTGCGACCTTCAGCGGCATGATCTTGCAGTTGGGGGCGATCCCCGCCGCACCGAGGCCATTGTTGACCTGCGACGCGGCAACACCGGCACATGCGGTGCCGTGACCCGGTTGCGAACTGTCATCATCCGGATTCGAATCATTGTCGCCATAGTCGTAGCCGGTGACCTGGGACAGATCGGGGTGGCCCGCTTCGACGCCACTGTCGATGATCGCGATCACGACCGAGGTGCTGCCATAACCCTGGGCTTCGTCCCACGCCGCCTGGGCGTTGCTGTCGAATCCGACCGTACCGACGGTCGGTCCGGTGTGGTCGTGTACCGACCAGTCGTAGCTGACCATCTGGGAGGTGTTGTTGTGGCCCCAGTGGTCGTTGTAGAGGGGGTCGCTGGGGACGGCGGCCGGGAAGGCTCGCCAGTCGACCGTAGCCGCGGCGATCGATCGATCACTCTCGAATCGCCGGGCCATCTGGCCGACGTCGACCGAACCGTCGGTCTCGAGCAGGAACCAGCGTTCCAGGCCCAGTTCGTTGGCTTTGGTCTGGTTGCGGACCTGGATGTAGGGTCTGCTGATCCGGCGAACACCGGCAGCGTCACACAAGGCGTCCAACGACGGCAAACCGGTGCGAGCGGTCGGCGAGACAGCGCCCTTCTGGCGGCCAAAGTGCACGTCGGCGTCCTCGAATGCGCGCGAGGTCAACTGGATCAGGATCCGTTCGGGATGATAGGGAAGAACTTTCTGCCCCTGGTCGGTGAAACCGCCCTGGACCGGTGCGAAGTCGCGCGGGGCAAGTTCATCCGCCGCGAGCGCACCTCCGATGGGAATGAGAATCAGGAGGGTCAGGAGGGCGAGGATCGTGCGTCTCGAGAGGAATCGGGATAGCATCGGGGTCTCCTTGCTGGGGGCCCAATTTGGCGAGCGGGGCGGGGTGCTTCCGCAGAACCACCTCCCCGTAGGGTCTCCGATTGTATCCGAAGTATCCATGATTCACAAATGCTAAACAGATTGATAGGCAACGGGTTCTCTGGGCTTTGTGTCAGGAGACTGTGTGGAGTGTGGGTTTGTGACCGTGGCGGCGGTCCCGCAGAACCGCCGCCGTTCCCTGCACGGATATCTAGCCGAAGAGTTGCAGAAAGACCCCCGCGGCAACCGCCGAGCCGATCACCCCGGCGACATTGGGTCCCATCGCGGCCATCAGTGGATTGACCTTTCCGCCCGTTTCTTCGGAGACGAAGGTCTGTACCACACGCGCAGCCATGGGGACAGCCGAGACGCCGGCCGCGCCGATGCACGGATTGATCTTCTTGCCCTGGGGCAGAACCAGGTTGATCAGCTTGGCAAAGACTACGCCGCCGAAGGTCGAAAAGCTGAACGCGATCGCGCCGATGATCAGGATGAAGATCGTACGTGCCTGCAGGAAGCTGCTACCCTCCATCGTCGCGCCGACGGTGATGCCCAGGAAGATGGTCACGATATTCACCAACGGGCCACCCGCGGTCTTGAACAGTCGCTCGGTCACGGTCGACTCGCGCAGCAGATTGCCGAACATCAACATACCCAGCAGCGGTGCGCAGGTAGGCACGGCCAGAATCGCGAAGACCGCAGTCAGGATCGGAAACAGGATGACCGCCGTCTGCGAAACCGGCTTGGCCTGCTTCATCGATATCTGTCGCTCACTCTTCGTGGTCAGCAGCCGCATGATGGGAGGCTGAATCACCGGCACCAACGACATGTAGCTGTAGGCCGCCACGGCAATGGCGCCCAGGAGTTCGGGCGCCAGCTTGGAAGCCAGGAAGATCGAAGTCGGACCGTCCGCGCCGCCGATGATCCCGATCGAGGCAGCCTGCTCGATGCTGAATGTGCCGCCGAACAGGTAGTATGCGCCGAGCGCGGCGACGAAGATGCCCAGCTGTGCCGCCGCGCCGAGCAGGAAGGTGACCGGCCGGGCCAGCAACGGGCGGAAGTCGGTCAATGATCCGACCCCCAGGAAGATCACCGGGGGTAGGAATTCGGTGCGGATGCCCGCGTCATAGACCATCTGCAGCAGGAAGTGCGTCGGTGCCGCCGGATTCTGCGTGAAGCCGTGCGATGCCGAGAGGTGTGCCTCCGGCAGATTTGCCAGGATCGCGCCGAAGCCGATCGGCACCAGCAGCAGCGGCTCGTACTTCTTGGTCACAGCCAGGAAGATCAGCACTCCGCCGACGGCGAACATGACCAGATTCTGCCAGGCGAGCCCCGCAAAACCGGAGCCTGCCAACAGCGTCGTCAGGGATTCCATGTCATCCCCCGTTCGTCGCGAGAGTCAGGATCGGCTGACCCGCCTCGATGTCGGCGCCCAGTTCGGCCTCGACGGTGGCCACGGTTCCGGCGCACGGCGCCTTCACGTCGTGCTTGGCTTTCATCGCTTCCACCGCGGCGACGACCTGGCCCTCACTGACTGTGTCACCAACTTTGACGTTGATCTCGACCAGCTCCGTTTTTCCTTCGAAGGGAGAAAACACCGGTGTGCTGGATCCGCCGGTGGCGGTAGGTGCCGCTGCAGGAGCTGCTCCACCGCCGGCTGGCGGTTCAATCGTGATCTCGAATGTACGGGTGGTGCCGCCCTCATTCACCCGGCAGGTCGTGGTGACGGGGCCGGTCAGCGCAGCGGGCACCGCTGCGGCCGTCGCCGGCTTGGCCTTGGGCTGCGATTCCTCCTTCAGGGGCAGTACGATTTTGGGTTTTCCCGTCAGCAGGCGGATGCCTTCGTTCAGTTCCATGTTCTTGCCCGGAATGATCGCGGCTGCGACCAGGAAGACGTTCTCGTCACTTGGTTCCAGTCCCCGTTCGTGCAGGGCCTGACGCGCCGGAGCCAGGCTGTCCGGTGCCGCCTCGAGAGGATCGCCATCGAACGGCGGCAACTGCAATTGCTCCGATGCCATCTTTACTACGTGCGGGTCCGAGGGCAGTGGCGTTTTGCCGAAGTAGCCCAGCACGGACTTGCCGTAGCCCTGATCCATCTTCTTCCAGCGACCGTGCAGCACGTTGTTGAAAGCCTGCAGCCAGTACTGCTGGCTGCCGGGGGTAACCGAAGTCCATGCACCGCCGGCCTGGACCACGACCGGAAATTCGGCCAGCACCTGGTCGTATTTGTTCAGGATGCCGGCTTCCTTCATCATGTGCACATTCGGTCCGATCGCGCCGCCGGGCATCGGGAAGCCAACGACTCGCGCATCAGCCGTGGTCGTGACCGGATTGAAGTAGTAGTCATGCATGCCGTCGAGCAGCAGGTTCTCGATTTCGTTCATTCGCGAGACATCGAGATCCAGCGAATAGCCCGTTCCCTTCAGACCGTGGGCCATCGAGCGCACATCCGGTTGCACCGTGCCGCTGGCCAACGGTCGCACCGAGAGATCGACGCCGTCGACGCCGCCCTCGATACCGGCCATATACTGCGAAACGGCGATCGAAGCGGTGTCGTGGGAGTGTTGCCACAACAGCACCTCGGGCGGCAGGATCTCACGGATGCCCTTGGCGGTCTTGTAGACCGTCAGTGGATCGGTCGTACCGGAGGCGTCCTTCATGCAGAGCGAATCGAAATGCAGGCCGCTCTTGAGCAGCTTGCGCACGACATCGATATAGAACTCGGGTGTGTGCACCTTCTCATCGGCGAACGGCAGGCCCATCATCGAAACACACACCTGATGATGCATACCCGCGTCCACAATCGGCTGGCCGGTCTTGACCAGGTTGTCCACATCGTTCATGAAGTCGAAATTGCGATCCCAGGTCGTGTTGTGCTTGGCCATCATCTGCGCTTGCAGGGTCAGCGCGGGCAGTGCTTGCGTGGTCAGTGTCACGCCGCTGACCGACCGGGTCAGGATTTGCAGTTCGGAGTCCGGTCCGACGGCTTCGCGCATCTTGTCCTGACACTCGAAGGGATTTTCCCCGACGTAGAAGTAGGGGGCCTGAAAACGCGCACCGCCGCCGAATTCGAAGTGTCGGATCCCGGCGCGCTGCGCCGAAAATTCCATGGCCGGCAGGATGTCCTCCAGACGGACCTTGCCACCGAAGGCGCTCTGCAGGCCGTCCCGAAAGGCGGTGAACATCACTCGGATTTTCTTCGGATTGTCTGTAAAGATCATGGCTTCTCCTCGAGTTTCGTCACGCGGGCTCCGGGGATCAGGACGGCGACTGCGGAACTGACGGCAGCCACCAGGGAGGATTCGATACGGGGTTCCCGCTTCGGGAATACGATCGTGATGAGCTGCATCAGTCCGGCCAGCAGGGACAGGAGTACGAAGACGGCCAGGAATGCGATGCCACAGGCACTGAGAAGACTCACGGGATCACCTTTCCGAGGTGGAGCGAAGGGTCCGGCCCGCTAAGGGAAAGGACCTCCATCATCCGATGGTTCGAGGGGTGACGGCCCGGCCGAGACCCGACAAGGTGGATGCGATCCGTTTCTCCCAAAATCCCACTCCGTCCCGCGAAGCGCAACACCGGGTTTTCAGAAAATCAGAGTGTATTCCCGGCATCTTCCGACGGCCTGCCGTCAGGTTGGAGCGCCAGTCGGCCACATCGGATCGGGTCGGGATGACCTTCGAGTGTGAGCGACAGGTCGCGGTCGATGCTGCGCACGACCCCCATCGCCAGAGGGGCGGATGCGGCATCAGTCTGGCCGGGGAGCGAACTGTCGGCCCAGATGGCAACGCGCTTGCCGAGGATGACATTGCGGTTCCGATAGTCGTCGACCATCGAGTCGGGGCCCCGGCGGGCGACGGTATCCAATCGGAGCGCAATCGCCGCAAGCAGCCTGCACAGCAGATCGCCGCAGGTGGGCGCGGAGCCCTCACCCGCAAACTCCGATTCGATACAGGTGGTTGACGGGACATAGGGTGTCGGGGGGACTTCCGGAGCGACCGCAACATTCAGTCCGATGCCGAGTGTCAGCGAACTCAAATCGCCGCGGAGGCTCTGTGTCGCGGTCAATACGCCGGCCAGTTTGGCCTCGCCAATCAGGATATCATTAACCCACTTGATTCCCGGCTTCTGCTGCCAGGGGCCGGTGGCATCCAGCGTGTCCAGTACCGCGATCGCCGGCAGCGTGGTCATGGCCAGCCCACAACGCGCGGCCTCGAGCTGAGGATTGCACCAGGTGCTGAGGTGGAGATTGCCGTGCAGGGTTTGCCATCCGCGGCCATGATGGCCATGGAAACCACGTCCACCGGCCGCCAAACAGGCGACCGATCCCGGTAGCGAATCCGGGTCCAGTGAGCGCAGCGCGTCGAATTGCGAGCCGGGAGCCTCATCGGTGATCACGAGGTAGTCCCACGCAGCCAGAGCACCGTTGACCTCGACATGGGCACGCAACAACGAGTCGGCGCCCGCGGTGACGTGCCACAACTCTCGTTCGTCCGGAGCCAGGGTTTCCGAAGCCAGGGGTTGCCAGCGCTCCAGGTGTCGGGGGACTGCCGGTCGTGGCCCCGGGCGCCCGGAAGCGGAGTCGGAGTGGAATGTCGCGACCAGCTGTTCGGCCCAGTTGCGGGTATCGGTCAGGACAATCAACTCCGGACTCCGTTCCTCTTCAGTGGATCAACCGCCGTTCCGGTCCGAGAGGGCGTTTTCGAATCGAACCAGCTGCCGCTGGAAATAGCCGCGATCCGGATCCGTCTCGAGGATCCGCTGGATGAAAGCCACGGCTTCGCCGTTGCGACCGTCCAGGTGCGCCAGTTCGGCAGCCGTATTCAGGTAGCGATTGCGCATCGTGTCATCATCGCCGGATTTCTCGATTCCCGCCAGAACCAGCTCTTCCGCCTCGGCCAGATTGACTTGGTTCTCGAAGCACCAGTACGCGAATCGATTCACTCCGCGCAGATCCTCGCGCCAGTCCGCATCCAATGTGGACTTCTTCAGCGCCAGGGCTTTCTCCTTGTCGTTTTCCGCGATCAGCGCATAGGCGATTTCCAACTCGATGCGCGTCGAGGCGACGTCTTCGTCCGTGGTTCCTTCACTCGCCTGCAGGGCCTGCTTCAGGTAGGGGACGGCCAGTTGAGGATCGTCCATGTCCCCGGCCAACGCCGTGATCATGGAAGCATATTCGACCTGGTCGGCTGCGCTGGCCCCCTCCGAGGCGAAGGCGTAGTCGGCTTCCGCGCGTACCTCGTCAGCGGTGAATACCTTGTCACCCGCACCGTAGTACAGGCTGTACATGATCTCCTGCGTGTAGTCGGGTGCGTTCGCGGGGTCCAGTTCGCGGGCCTTCTGGAAGTACTCGACCGCATCGCGATACCGGGAAGCCGTCGAAGCATAGTTGGCCAGCGACTTGGCCAAATCCAGCGACGGCTTTTGCTCGTAGGATGCCTTTTTCTTCTCGATCGGGCGACGGTCCTTGCCGCCGGCTGCCACGAACTCGGCCCATTTCTGCGGGCCGGGATAGCCGATCCACCCGTCGGTCACGTTTCCGGCCGGATCGACCACCAAGAAGGTCGGATAGCCGCGGACTTCATACTTCTCGGCGATCTGCGGGCCATCGCCCTTTTCACAATCGATCTGCACCAACAAGACGTCCTTCAGGGCGCCCAGGATGTCTTCGTCACTCTTCGCCGCACGGGCGAACATCTGGCAGCTGGGTCACCAATCGGTGAAAAAATCCAGGACCACCGGTTTGTTCTCGGCCTTCGCGCGGGCCAGCGCTTCGTCGAATTGGCTCATTGTAATCGGACCCTCGTCGCCGGCCAGCGCACTGCTGGCCATGAGAACGAGAGTGAGGGCGGCAAGTATGCCGTAAGGGGATCTACGGTTCAGGTGCATGAGGTGGCTCCTGCTGGAATGTGATGGCCTCATCGGGTCGCCATGAGGTGTCGAATACGGCGTCGCCGGGTCGTCCGGTCGTCGGATACAAGAAAGGGCGACAATTCATAGTCGCCAAGTGGGAACATACGCGGAAGTGCAGGGCGAGTTCCAGCAAAATGCACGTTCTCACCGGGCCGCCGGGTTTTCGAATCGGACCTTGCCGTTGACCACGGTCAGCAGGACCTTGCCCTGGAGCAGTTCTTCATCGCTGCAGGCGGCAGGATCCAGATTCAACACCGTCAGGTCGGCCCGGAAGCCGGGGGCGATCCGGCCCAATTCGTTTTCTCGGAACGATGCATAGGCGCTGCCTGCGGTGTACAGTCGCAGGGCTGTCAGACCGTCCAGCCGTTCCTGGGGCTGCCAACCTCCCAAGGGGGTGCCATCGGGGTGGGTGCGTGTCCGGGCCGAGTAGAGTCCGGCCAGCGGATCGACGCGCTCGATCGGAAAATCGGTCCCGAAACAGAGGTGTGCGCCGTTGTCGAGCAGGCTGCGCCAGGCGTAGGCTCCCTTGGCGCGGTCGGGGCCGAGGCGGTCCTCGGCCCAGTCCATATCGCTGGTGCAATGAGTGGGCTGCATGGCGGCGATCACTCCGAGCTGTGCGAACCGCGGGATATCATCGGGCGTCAGGACCTGCGCGTGCTCGATACGCCAGCGGGCGTCCTGCAACGCGGTTTCGCCGAGAACTTCTTCGTAGATATCCAACATCAGGTGGTTGCCGCCCTCCCCGATCGCGTGGGTGCAGACCTGGAAGCCGGCGGCGGCTGCGCGGCGGGCCACCTCCGTCAGGTGTTCCCTTGGGGTGACGGCCAGGCCTCGGTTGCCCGGATCATCGGCGTAATCCTCGAGCAGCAGGGCGCCCCGGCTGCCCAAGGCTCCATCGGCATACAATTTCACGGCGCGCACCGTCAGCATACCGTCGTCTGTCCGGATCGGCCCGGCGGCCAGGCCCTTGTCGAGCGTTGCGGCATCGTCCTGGTACATTCCGTAAATGCGCAGGGGCAACTCTCCGGCGGCGACCATGTCGCGGTAGAGCAGGGCGCGCTCCCGGCTGATCCCGGCCTCGTGGACGCCGGTGATGCCGTATTTCAGACAGTGCTCACTGGCCAGGAGGACGCGACGGCGCACTTCGGCCGGATCGACGGATGGAATTCGCGCGCGCACCAGGTCGGCCGCATTGTCGATCAACACGCCGGTCGGCTCGCCATCGGCTCCCCGCAGGATCCTGCCGCCCGCGGGATCGGGGGTGTTGCGATCGATCCCGGCCCGGCGCAAGGCAACGGCATTGACCCAGGCGGCATGCCCGTCGATACGGCGCAGGTAGACCGGTCGATTGCCGACGGCCGCATCCAGCAATGTGTGGGTGGGATATTCCTGCACGGGCCAGTCGTTCTGGTCCCAACCACGGCCCTGCAACCATTCCAGCTGCGGGTTGGCCGCCGCTTCGGACGCCACGCGCGCGACCACGTCGGCGGCGTCGAGCGTGCCCGTCAGATCAATTTCGGCCAGTGCCTTGCCCAATCCGTACAGGTGGCAATGGCTGTCGGAGAAACCCGGAATGAGGACGGCACCGTCGAGATTTTCGATCCGGGCGCCGGGGGTCGCCAGGTCCAGAGCACCCTGATCGTCGCCGACATAGACGATCCGTCCGGCGGAAATCGCGACGGCACTGGCGAGGGAATCGTCCTCGTCGAGGGTGAGCACGCGGGCACCGATCAGCACCAGATCGGCTGGTGGAACGGGGGCAGGGGTACACGCTGTCAACAGGACCAAAGCGAGCAACGGCAGGTAACGAAGCATCGAGCATTCCTTCCGGTTCGAGGTCGGACCGGATCATCCGGGAAATCGTCGCTGGAGGCAACGGCTCCGTTGCGATAGATTGCCCCGAACCCCAACCCGGGAGAGAATCGTGCCTCGCAGATACGACTTCGCAGACCAAATGCTCGCCGCCGGCGCCGAACTGCGTGACGCCGTTGATGGACTGCGTTTTGCCGAGCCCGTCGCTCATGTCTACAATCCCATGAACTACGCCTGGCCGATGCACGAGGCCTTCGTGCGGCGTTTCGGGGCCGGGCCGAAGCGGGTCCTTTTGCTGGGTATGAATCCGGGACCGTGGGGGATGGTCCAGACAGGAATCCCGTTCGGCGAGGTGGCCGTGGTGCGCGATTGGTTGCGAATTGCGGCCGATTTCGAGGGCCCGGCCGATCAGCACCCGAAGCGTTTGATCCGGGGCCTGGACTGTACCCGCAGCGAGGTCAGTGGGCGCCGCCTCTGGGGCTTCTTCGCCGAGAAATTCGAAACACCGGAAGCGTTTTTCGCTGAACACTTCGTACTGAACTATTGTCCCCTGGCTTTCCTGGAAGAGTCGGGTCGCAACCGCACACCCGACAAGCTGCCGATCGCCGAACGCAAGGCGTTGTTCGCGGCCTGTGATGCGCATCTGAAGCACGTCGTGGATCTCTTCCAGCCGCAGTGGTTGGTCGGCGTCGGCGGATTCGCCCGCCAGAAGCTGGAAAAACTGTTCGGCAAAGAGGATGCCCGCTTCCGGATCGGTGTGATCCTGCATCCCAGCCCCGCCAGCCCGGCGGCCAACCGCGGATGGTCCGAAGCCGCCGAGCGCCAATTGCTGGAGCAGGAGATCTGGCGCTAGGAGGCTACCGTTGCGGCATCCCGCGACTCGGGCTGATCACCGTATCGAGTACCGAGGCCAGGCCCATCAGGAACTGCAATAGACGGCCCAGATTCATCGTGAAGCCGCCCCTCCGGAATTTTCCCTCTATTGCCCCTGGAATTTCATACCCGATCATCGTCAGACCGGAATACGGCAACAGGATGCCATGGTAGTCGGGGAGTTCACCGGGCACCGCAGTGGCCATCAGGCCGGCCGCAACCATCGAGTGCGGCATTTCCGTGATCTGCAACGGCATGTTGTGGCACAGGCGCGACAGGGCTGCCTGCATCCGCGGATCCATGGCCTGGGTCGCCTCGATCGCGTGCCCGTGATCATTCAGGATTTCGCAGGCCTCGCGATAGCTCAGGCGCCGTTGGCCACAGGTCAGTACGCGATCCAGGCGCGTAATCTGTCGCCCGCCCAGCAGGTTTGCGCTCAGATTGCGCACGACTTCTTCCAGCAGGGACATCTGCAACAGGAGCAACGCATCTTCGTCCAACTCCGTGCCCATCAGGCCGAGTGTTTCCTGCCGGGTCTCGCCAGCGGGGCCGCCCCCGACCCCTTCGATCTGGCATTCGCACCACACGGCGGGAAAACCCCGGTCGATCATCTGGCCCAGGTAGGCGGCAACGCCGGCCGCGGGGGCGGGTACTTCATTGTACTTCTGATCGTCCATGAATCCGCGCAGGATCCGTTTGACCCGATTGTAAACCGCAAGTCGGCGAGCCAGTGGCAAGGGGCGTCCCGGAAACTGGGACATCGCGGATTGGAAGTGGGAGGGGGGATTCGTGGGCCCGGGGTCGGGTTGCAGGGCCGATTTCTCTGGGGCGGTCATCATGACGCTCTCCTTCTGGCGCTCGCTGTCGCCGGTTAAAGGACCGCCCGGAGGATAAAATGACGGCGGCATCGAGTCAAGCCCGGATCCCCCCGGGAGGATCGAATCTTCGGGCGAGCCAGCCCCGACGAAGCGTGCACGCACCTTGCATCTGCTTGCTCGAACAGGCGAGTTCCATGGATTTTCGGTGTCGCCCGATCAGAATCCTGCCACAGGAATCGGATCGGGCGCCGAAAATCGCTCAATTTTCGGGGACGACCGGCCGAACACCAACGTAGGTCCGTGGTCGATTCGCGGATTTCCGAGGGGATTGCACGACACAACAGCGTCCGCTGCCTGCGGGTGGCAGGGCGCAAGGGGGAGGCCCATGACCTGGGACCGAAAGAAGGCGCGCGAAATCCACTTCGAGCGCATGCAGAAGACCCTGGAGGACGGACTGAAGGCGATCAACAGCGCCCGGTCGATCCAGGAGGCCGACGGAGCCCGCCTGCGCACGCAGTTGAGGTTGGAAGAGCTGAATCGGATCTTCAACGAGGCCTTCCCGGAGGAAGCCGAGTCCGACTGATTCTTGTGGAACTGCTGATACAGGAAAGGGAGGGCCGGATGGCCCTCCCTTCGCTTGATATGCCGGATGGCAATTGCGGACGAACTACATGCCGCCGCTCTGGTCAACCAGATTGCCCGCTGCGTCGTAGAGGTCCCGCGTCTGGTTGTTGCCCAGCCAGACGTGAGCCGTCAGGTCGTTGTGGAACAGGGAGTTCGCACCGAACTTGAGGCTGTAGGCATCGTAGCCCATCATGCGCAGGAACATGGTGATCTGCGAGGAGGTCTGCCCCGTCCAGCAGTAGACGATGATCTGGGGATCCTCGAGCTGCGAGGGCAGGTTGCCCAGCATCGTTTCCAGCGTCATGCTGGTGCCCGGCGTGTATTGGAAGGCTCCCGGAATGTGGCCCGGAGCTCCCGCGGTACCGGTGCCCGAGTAGTCGGCCTCGCCCCAGTAGTTCACGAGGAAATAGTCGTCGCGCTCGGGGGAGATCCCCGTTGCGCCTCCGTACGAGACGCCCTGGAAGCCTTCGGCCAATACGGCCGCAGCGCGACCGGCTACGGTATTGTCGGCCAACTCGGGGTACATATGCCAGTCCAGGTCGCCGTTGTTGTTGGTCGTCTCCGGATCGCTCAGGTAGTCGTTGACGTTGTTGTCCCAGGCGCTGGTCAGCGTTTGGGTCCAGCCGCACATGCCGAAGAGCAGCGTCCGTGACTCGTGGCCCATGACGTTCAGGTAGGCCGAGGCCCAACCGGCGGTCTGGCCCGTGTAGCAGACCACGGCGAAAGGCAGGTCGGTCGGAATCGTATTGTCGGCGATCCGGGCCGGAATGTCTGCCGAAGCCACATTGATGGCTCCGCTGATATGGCCGGCTTCCCAATCGGCAGCGGCTCGGATATCCAGCACGGTTACGGCGCTGTCTTCGACCAGGGTCTCCAGCTGGCCCGCGTTGTAGTACCACACGCTATTGTCCGTGAAGTAGTCGTCCACACCATCATACAGGGCGGCGTAGGCCGGCAGGGCCACGGGGCCCTCGACAACACCCTGGGTCGGGGTCGGTCCGCCGGGCGCCCACTTGTGGGCCGTCAGGTCGGAGTGGAATAGACCGTTGGAACCAAAGGTCAGGCTGTAGGCATCGTAGCCCAGCATATTCAGGTAGAACGTGATCTGAGACGAGTGCTGGCCGGTCCAGCAGTACACCACGACCGGCATATTGGTCGGCACGTCTTCCAGCATCTGGTCGATGCCCATGCTGGCGTACGGTGTGAACTGGTAGGCGCCGGGAATGTGGCCCGGGGCGCCGGCGGTACCGGTACCCAGATAGTCGGCTTCCCCGAAGTAGTTGATGATGAAGTATTCGTCCTCGTGACCGGATAGCTGAGCGCTGGGGGTCGTCGGGTTCAGGTACTTGATCCCCTTGAAGCCCCCGGCCAGCGTGTCACGAACACGCTCGACGACCACCGAACCCGCTTCGTAGCCCAGGTCTTCCAGGACCGGCCAGGTCTGAGCCGTCAGATCACCGTTGTTGTTGGTCGTTTCGATGTTGCCGACCAGGTTGTCGCCGTGGTTGCTTTCCCACGAGCCGTTCGTCTCGGTGCTCCAGCCGCACATACCGAAGCCGATGGACTTGACGTCCTCGTAGCCCAGCAATTCCATGGCGATCTTCGCGTGACCGGCCGCCTGGCCGCTGTAGCATACGACCACATAGGGCAGGTCGGTCGGGAAGGTCAGCAGGTCGTCGACCAGCGTGCCCAGGCCGGAGTGGTACGCGCCCGGAATGTGTCCGGCCAGGTAGTCTTCCTCCGAACGGATATCGATGATGGTGAATTCGTCCTCGTGACCGATCATGCCCAGATCGGTCGGGGACGCGACGCCCGGGCAGTCCGTACTATCGTTGATGTAGGCGGCGCCGGCGGCGGCAAGCACCTCGAATGCGGTATCTTCGTCGACGGGCGTGATCGGATTGTTGTCGTCACTCGAACAACCGGCAAAGGCAACCAGCGTGACCAGCAGCAGGGCCAGCCATGTCCATCTCTTGTTCATCGCTACACTCCCAGTTTGAGCCTGTCGGCTCGTTGTTGTGCGGCTCGCGCCGCCATTTCAGCGGACTATCGATTGGCGGTCGGTCATCTGTCACCCGGGAACCCAGCCGGGATGACGAGCTGTTGATTTGCCGTCTCGTCCGGCAAACCGGCAAGATCGGAAGCGCGCAGGAACCACCCACTGTCAGGATCGTCCGGCGTGCTGTGGCAGGCCGTGTAGCAGCTGCCGCCCTCGGGGACGGTCGTCTGCGGGGTCTGCAGGATCACGTTGTGCGGTGACGTGTATTTCCACGTCGGCGCAACCAGGTAGTCGGGCAGCTCGAGGCCCCAGTCGGCATACGTATCCGGATCGACTGGTACGTGGCGAACCAGCACGTTGTCATACTCGTCGCGGTACTGGCTGGGGTTGCGCGCGATCTTGAACTGGATCCGCGAGGGGTTGATATCGAACTTCTCCCCCGCAGCCTCGTCGGTGTCGAGATTGTGGCAGTTCGTGCAGTTCTTGTAGGGCTGCGAGTGGCATACCTGGCACTGCATGTTCGTCGGCGTCGATGCCGGCACACCATCGCGATGGCAGTGTGCACAATCCGAGTTGTTGGAAATGTGATGGGCGTGGTTGACCAGCGCGGCGGGCGGTACGATCGGCTGGGAACCGACACCGTTGATATGGCAGCGCGTGCAGTCGCTGTCCGTATCGACGACAACGCTCGGGGCGGTTCCGTCGCGGTGGCAATCCTCGCAGCGCGGCATCGATGCGACTTCATAGCGGTGGTCGTAGTGGTCGCCGGTCTGTTGGCCGTCGCCGTGCATCTCGGTGGCCGAATGGCAGTCCTTGCAGAAAATGCCCCGGCTGTAATGGACGTCCGGAACATTGCCTTCGAGCTCGCCCTGGAAATCGGTCCCGACGCGGCTGCCGTGGCAGGCGGTACACTGCTCGGTCATATCCGGGCTGCGGAAACGATGCGAGTTGTACTGCGTTGCGATGACCGGGAATCCGCCGCCCACGCTGGTCGGCCGGCTGATATGGCACTGGCCGCAGGTGGCGTGGCAGGTCGCACACTTGCCCCGGAAGGAGTCCTCCAGATCGGTGCCCAGCACCGTGCAGGTGGCGCCGCCGCGAATCTCGATCGCGTTGATCTCACCCCACAAATTGGTGTGCAGGCTGCTTGCCGACGACTCGACTTCGTTCTGGTGGCATCCGACACAGGCGGGAATCGTTCCTTCCTCATTGAAACTGCTGGGATCTCGCAACACGCCGACGTGAGCCTCTTCGGCACTGGCAAAGGTGCGGTCCGCAGGTCCGGAATGGCAGGTCTGGCAACTCATCTGTCCGTGAGTGCTCTCCATGAAAATCTGGCCATTGCGGCGGTCGGTCTGGATATAAACCTTTTCCCACGCTTCCAGCGCGGGTACGGAGCCGCCTCAGCCGTCGCTTTTGATGGCCACGTCGACTTTCGCCGATGCCACCTCGCCCAGGGTCTCCTGCAACATGGTTTCGCTGGAGTGGCAGCCGAGACAGGTCAGGTCCGTCAACTGGGTGCCGCCGCCCGGGCCGCCCAGATCGTTCGAGGTGTCGTTCTCACAGCCGACCACGGCCAGCATCGCCGGCAACAGAAGGCAGGTGAGGATCGCGAGTGTACGTTTCATCGAACTTCTCCTGTGTTGAACGGTCGGCTCAGGCCACACCGTCGTTCAGCAGACCACGAGCGAAAATCGGGACATTGTTGCAGACGACATCGTGCGCGATGAACTCCTGCCGATTGATCTTCGACCAGACGCTGACGTTCAGGGCACAGTCCATGACCATGCCCACGAAGCAACGGCTGGTGATGAATGACTCGACCGGACGAACCTCGCCCCGGGCGATCCGGTAGTTCAATTCGCTGACCATGTATTCGATGTAGGGGAGGCGGACTTCCTTGAAGAGGATGGCCGCAAGGTCTCCGGTCTCCATACTGTTGTTGAACATCAGCCGGATCAGTTCCGGATCCCGGTCGACCAGGCTCAGGATGTGGTCGGCAATGCTCGTGAGCGCTTCTTCCATCGTTCCTTCGCCCACCTCGCGGGACCGAAGTTTTGCCAGATCGTGACTCTGCACCTTGGACCGGATGACGGCCTCGTAGAGATCTTCCTTGTTGCGGAAGTGCCGGTAGATCGCCGCTTCGGTGATGCCGCAGGCACGGGCGATGATCCGCATTGTGGTGCCTTCGTATCCCTTTTCGGCAAACAGATGCGATGCGTTTTCCGTGATTTGTTGTCGTCGGTTTCGCATCGGCCGGCCCCTAGAACGACCCGCTCAGCGCAAGCGAGTAGATGTCATTGATCGTGTCGTCCCACCGGTTCTCCTCGAATACGTAGCGCCGGTACGAGGCGGTCGTGCTGATCCTGTCGAGCAGGCGGTACCGGGCGCGAACCGTCGTCCGGTCATAGTCGGTACTCAGCTTGTTCAGGCCGGTCGGGTCGTCTCCGTCGTCCTCGAAACGGACCGTTTCGTATTGGGCTTCCAGCTGCAGCCTGGCGCTCAGTTGCACCACCATGCCGGGCGCCATGCGCCAGGTCGTACCGTCGTACGCGACCGGACTGAGTGAGTCGGCAGTCTCCGGACCGTCGACCAGTTCAGCCTGGTCGCGGCCCACCGAGGCGTTGAAGTGCAGCGTGAAAATATCGTCCGCGCGCCAGTAGGCGGCCGCGAATCCGCGTTGCGACTTCCACGACGTCTGCGCCTTGCCGGCGCCATCGAGTTCGAAATCGCGGTCCAGCATCTGGTGACCCAGGTCCAGGCTGAAGTTCTTTGCCGGGCGTGTGTGCAGCGCCAGTCTCCAGTTCAATTGGGTCGTAGTGCGGTCGCCCAGCCAGTAGTACCAGGGCTGGTTGTCGGTCGTCTGCCAGGTGTCGGTCTGATTCACATCCTCGTCCGTCCAGATCAGACTGGCTTTCAGCCTGGTATTCCTGCCGAGCCGGTACTGGGCCTTGGCGCCCAATTCCTGACGCGTTTTCTCCTGTACCGTCGTCTGGAAATCGCCGGTCTCGACGTTGCCGGGCAGCACATTGGCTCCGGCCGTCGTGGTACCGTCCAGTTCGCTGGACTGGAAGCGGTAGTAGCCGTTCAGGCGGGTCTTCTGGATGCCGGTGTGGCGCACGTCGATGCGGTACTCCTGGCGAGTGCGGTCCCGGTCGGCGTATTGCCGTGTGACCCCGTCCAGGTCCGAGCGGGTCTCCAGGGTCTGGCTGCGGAACCTGGCGCTGGCATTGATCAACGTAGCCGAGCCCAGGGCGTGAACCACGGACAGGCCGCCGGCGTTGGTCGTTGCCTCGACACCCGGCAGGTAGGAGTCGCTGCCGAGGACCTCGACGCCATCGTTTTCCAGCTTCGAGTTCACGAAATGGCCGAGCAGGCGCGTGTCCGGAGCGATATCGTAGGTCGCACCGACACGCGTGGTGAAAAGCCTCTGGTCGTCGGTGCTGAGGTGACGATCGTCCAGATCGCGCTGTCCCTCGGCCGTCCGGTAGCTCATTCGCAGATCCGTGGCAAACGGGCCCAGGGCCAGGGCGCCGCCCCAGCGGAATTCCATGATCTCGGTATCGAAGGTTTTCAGTCCCGGCACGGCCGATCCCGTGGCTGCGCGCAACAGGCTGGCCTTGGCGCCGTCGCGAACGCTGCGCATGGCCCCGACCGAGAGATCCAAACGGTCGGTGACGTGGTAACGCAGATCGACATCGTTGCGGCACCAGGCCATCCCGGTCTCGGTATCCAATGCGTCGGGTACCGGGCCGGCGGCGAACGTCAGGTTCCGCTGTTCGCTGGTATCGTCACTGAAGAAATTGTAGCCACGATGTTTCAAGGTCAGCGTGCGCTTCCCGATGCAGCCGGCCTGCAACACGAAGCGGCCGGTCAGGTCCTTGCCGTCGGCATTCGTGCCGTAGCCACGCAGGCTGAGGCGACGGTCCGGGCCGAAGGCACGCCGATAGGAGAACAAACCGTAGCCGGAGTATTCCTCGCCCAGTTGCCAGTCCTCGAGGGTCTTGGTCGCGCTGCCGTACGAGTCCAGAGCATCGAAGCCCAGTGCCCAGTGGTTTTCCAGGCCCACGCGATCGCCCTCGGGCGCCCAGGTGTTCTGGATCGGGGTGCCGGCCATCGCCAGCGGGGCGATCGACAGCAGCAACAGCGTGCAAGCCGTGATCGCCGCGGAGAACTTCAGGGTCTGCTTCATGGCCGCACTCCTTTACTGGTTCTTGAACGTCGCCGAGACGTTCGAGCCGTGGATTTCGTAGTGGCAGTCCGTGCAGCGGGCTTCGCCGCCGGCAGGTACGTGGGGACTCGGACCCGAGGGAATCGACGGGTGGCACTGCGAGCACAGGCCGGTCACATCACCGTGCGGGAATCCGCCGATGGCCAGAACGTCATCCTGATTGAACTGGATGTCGTAGTGGCACTGCAGGCACATCGTGTTGCCGTCCGTAATCAGCAGCTTGTCGTGCATCGAGCCGTGCGGACGGTGGCAGGTAGCGCAATCCTCGTCCGCAACGCCTTCATGCTCGAAAACGAAGGGTCCGGCCATCTCGGTGTGGCAATTCAGGCAGGCGTCATTCGCACCGTTCCAGCCCGTTTCGCGGGGGCCGGCGTGCGGATCGTGGCAGTCGCGGCACTCGATCTCGCCTTCCAGGACGCGATGCCGGAAGGGCATCCGGAAGTCCGCGATCTGCTCGGTGTGGCACTGCAGGCAGAACTCGGAAGGATTCGAGAACTGATGCGCCGGGCGCGTGTCGCCGCCGAAGTGCACCTGGTCGGCGTGGCATTCGGCGCAGCCGATTCCACTTCCGGCGTGGGGGCCGCCCATCCAGTCGACGCGTTGGCCCAGGTGGCACTGAACGCACATCTCCACCTTGCCGTCCTCGTCCAGTTCGCTGAACAACTCAACGCCGATGATGTAGCCGTCGCCCTCTTCTTCGATGTGACGGCTGCCGGGTCCATGGCAGGCCTCGCAGCCCGAGATGTTCGTGCCGGGTACCGTCAGGCCGCGCTCGGGGGCGTGGGGAGAGTTCGCGTAGAACTCGCCAACGTCTTCGTGGCAGTCGAGACAGGTTTCCGAGCCGACATAGGTCGCATTCTCGGCAATCTCGAATCGGCCGAGGTAGGAATTGCCTGCGAATACCTGCACGGCGAGCAGGAGGAGCAGGCTCGCCAAGGTCACACTGAGACGCCGCATCTGAGACCTCCGGACCGTTGAAGTACGGTGCTAGAAGTAAACGTTGATTGACCCGCATACTGTAGGGTCAGGGGATGGCATAAACAAGACATTTGTTAACAGGTGTTGGTAAAAAATAATCGAAAGCTGGCAAAGTCACAATAACTGCCGGGATTGGCACTGAAACGGGAATTCGTCGTTTTCTTCGGAAAGGGAAATTTTCGGAAAATTCACACAAATGTCATGGCTGCCGGTTCCGGGAAAGGATGGAAAGGATCAAACCCGGGGGCGGATCAGCACCTCGTGTTGGTAGGGAAGGGTCCTTTCGGGGGCGAGGTTGCCGTAGGCGTCATAGGTCCCCGCCCACTGCAAC
The DNA here is from genome assembly GCA_024762975.1 of Candidatus Krumholzibacteriia bacterium. GTDB lineage: Bacteria > Krumholzibacteriota > Krumholzibacteriia > LZORAL124-64-63 > LZORAL124-64-63 > JANTGJ01. Next base: position 2,759 of record JANTGJ010000016.1, on the reverse strand, counting down.
TGCGAGCGATGAATCACGCTCTGCCACTGGTCGCGGTCGTAGGTTCGCAGTTCATAGGCGTGGTCCCGGTGCTCGGTGTGCGTCGGTCGTTGAATCGTCAGGTGGGAAAGAACCCGTTCGAAGCGCTCGAAGGGGGTACCGGCTTCGGGCGGGAGGTAGTTCACCAGTTGGCTGACACGGCAGGAGCCGCGGGTGGAGGACCACAGGTCTTCCTCCTCCAGGGCAGCCGAATAGTCCGTCAAACTGATCCCGATAATATAGGGAGCGCCCGGGCGCAGCAGTTCGGCCACTTGGTCCAGATGCCGGACCAGGTCGTGATCCCGTCGCAAATGTCGGATCGAGTTGACGGGTTGGAAGGCCAGGTCCACGGAGCCACAGATCAGCCCTGCACCGAGCGCAGCGGCGGAAAAATCGGCCATATCGGCCACGAAATAGTTCGTCGGAGTCGAACCGGGCCGCAGGCGCCTGGCTGCCGCATACGCGAGCATCGCGGGGTCCAGGTCGAAGCCGGCGGTGAGTCGGCCTCGTCCGGCGGCGACACGCAGGTACCTCCCGGAACCGCAGGCCGGTTCGAGCCAGAGACGGTCCCTTCGCAGGGCTTCCCCGGATTGTTTGCGCTCGATGCGCTCCAGCACATCGAGCTCGCGATGGGTATCCGGTCCATAGAGAATGTCGTAGATGGCCGGGTCGCCGTAGAAACCGTCTCGCTCGGGGGTCATACCGTACACCTCTCCGCAGTCTGCGGGCCGTCGACGCCCAGACTAGCTGACAGTGCGGTCGCCGGCAATGATTCGACAGGCGAATCATCAGTTGTCAAAACCGCGCCGAACGTGAAACATTTGCTCACCGAATCCGAATGTAGGCTCTTGCCGGCCGCCGCACTCCCACCGACCGCGTGCCGGACTGCCTTTTGTCGACCCATCGAACCGGGGAGGTTCCTCGTGAAGCGCCTGATCGTACCCGCATTGTTCGTCCTCCTGCTCGTCTCCACCTTGAGCGTGGCCGCTGCCGCGTCATCCGATGATTCGCCCGGTTACGTGATGCGATTCGCGGACATCGGACACGGGCAGATCGTTTTTACCTATGAGGACGACCTGTGGCTCGTTTCCGACTCCGGAGGAAACGCCCGGCGGATCACGAGCCATGAGGGTCGTGAAACGAGCGCGAAATTCTCGCCGAACGGCAAGCAACTGGCGTTCACCGCCGGCTACGATGGGGGCACCGACGTCTATGTGATGGATGTGCTGGGCGGTGTGCCGCGGCGGGTGACCTACCATGCCGGCGGATCGGTCCTGTTGGACTGGTGCCCCGACGGCGAGGGCCTGATCTTCCGCGCGAATCGGATCGCTCCGGGCTACTCGGACGAGCTGTATCGCATTCCTGTGGGCGGCGGCATGGCCGAGCGGATTCCGGTCGACCGCGGATCGTTGGCGTCGATCGCCCCGGACCGGAGTGCCATTGCGTACAACCGGATCGGGCGGCATACACGGACCTGGAAACGCTACGAGGGAGGGTTGGCCCAGGATATCTGGGTAAAGGACTTCGCTACCGGCGATATCGAGAAGATCACCGACTGGGATGGGTCGGACCAGTTCCCGATGTGGGGCGATGGGGCGATCTATTTCGCCAGCGACCGGGAGAACGGCACCCTGAATCTCTTCCGCTACGACACGACTTCCAGGGAGATCACAGCGCTGACGCACTACCGGCAATACGATGTGAAATATCCGTCCCTGGGCGGGGATAAGATCGTTTTCCAGCACGGGCCCGGATTGGCGGTCTTCGATCTGAAAACCGGCCAGCCCCATGCGGTGGAAATCAACATCCCGTCGGACCGCCGTCACGTGCGCGTCGAACTGATTCAGCCGCGGCCGAGCGGCTCTTTTGCGCTATCTCCTGCCGGGCAGCGCGCCCTGCTCGAGGCCCGCGGCGAGATTCTGAATCTGCCGGCGGATCAGGGGGATGCGTTGAATCTGACCCGCACCTCCGGCTCACGAGAGAGGAACGCGGTCTGGAGCCCGGACGGTCGCTGGATTGCCCTGGTCAGTGACCGGACCGGCGAGCAGCAGATCTACCTCATCGACCAGCGCGGCGAAAATGAATGGAAGCAGATCACCGACGGCGAATACGGGCTGATCAAGGAGCTCGTCTGGTCGCCCGACTCCCGGTCGCTGCTGTTCGCGGACAAGTATCTGCGCCTGAACCTGGCTTCGGCCGATGGCGGTGCGAAAACCATCGCACACAGCGACTATGACGATGCCTGGGAACGCTGGGGCATCATGGACTACGTTTGGAGCCCGGACAGTCGGTGGATCTCATATACCTCGCAGACCGGCAATATGAACGAGGCGATCTGGCTGTACGACACGAAAAGCGGTAAGAATACGAAGCTGACCGGCGACATGACGCAGGATTGGTCGCCGTCATTCGATCCGGGCGGCAAATATCTGTACTTCCTGTCCAACCGGACCTTTCAGCCGACCATGGGCCGGCAGGACCAGAATCACATCTTCCTGAAGACGGCCAAGCCCTACGTGATGCTGCTGCGCGGCGATCTGCGCTCCCCCTTCTACGGCGATGATGTCACGGTGGAGATTTCAGGCACCGAAGAGGACGCCGAAGCGCCGGATGAGAGTGAGGATGTGGAAGTCGACCTCCAGGGGATCCAGGACCGGGTCCTGGTGTGCGACGGCTTCGATCCGGGCAACTATTTCCGGCTCACGGCGACCGAGGGTGGTTTCCTGGTCCTGCGCAAGAAC
>JANTGJ010000015.1 GCA_024762975.1 Candidatus Krumholzibacteriia bacterium | reverse complement strand
AGGTCTTCGCAGGGACCGCTGGATTTGAATGAGCGATTGCGCACATTCGACCAGGGGAACCTGTTCCCGCCTCTGACCGCCGACCGTGTCGGCGAGTTTGAGCAACTGGCGAATTCCCTGATCAATCACAATTCGGAAACCACCGGCTCGGTGGTTACTTTTGCGTCCACGACCGGCGGTGAAGGGAACAGTTACGTCTCGTACAACTGTGCCCGGTACCTCGCCATGATGGTCGGTCGCAAGGTGGCCTGGATCGATGGCAACTTCCGAAAGCCTCAGCAGAAAATCGTCGACAGTTCCATCAATTTCCGCGAACTGCTGGCGAACCCGGACTCCCTGCCCGATTTCGACAACACGGCCGAGCTGGTCGTGGCCGGCAACGGCACTCGGAAGATGAATGCCCTGGACTATCTGAAGGGCCCCGAGTACCTGCGCCTGATCGAGAATCTCAAGCGATCCTTCTACTTCACAATCATCGACGCGCCCCCTATTCTCGACAGCGTCGAAGTGGCGCATCTGGCCCGGCCCACGCTGGGCCTGGTCGTTGTCGTCGAGAGCAAGCGTTTGAAGTACGAAGTCGTCAAGCACGGGCTGGAGCGCATGCAGTCCCTGGACGTGAAGGTTCTGGGGACCACGTTGAATCGGCGCAGTTATCATTTGCCCGATTTTCTGTACCGGAGGCTGTAGGATTTCATGAAAACCACGATTGGTGAACCGGGAAGCCGGCGTACGAGCCGTGCCCGGAGAATTCCGTTGGCATGCATCGTAGTACTGTTGCTCCTGGCTGCGGCGTCCGGTTGCGGCTCGAGTCGGCAGCCGGTACGGACCCGTATGGTGCCCTATACACCGGAGCAGATCGCCGCGCGAGACCAAGCCAAGGAAGCGCGCTACCGCATCCGCGCCGGGGACGTCCTGCAGATCGCTTTCCAGTACGAACCGGATTTGAACCGGGAACGGATTCTCGTGTTGCCCGACGGCTACATCAGTTTGCCGGGGATCGGCAGTGTGCGGGCCGCCGGACGGACCATTCCCGAGCTCGACAGTCACTTGAACGAGCTCTATGGGCGCGAGTATCGCAATCCCGACCTGAGTCTGGTGATTGTCGAAGTCAGCACTCCCGAAGTCTATGTGATGGGCAATGTGGAGCACCCGGGGCTGTACAAGCTGCCTGCGGCTGGCACGGGCGTCATGCAGGCGATCGCGGCCGCCGGCGGATTCACGAGAGCCGCCGAGAAGTCCAATGTCGCCATACTGCGGGCAGGAGAAGACGGATTTGTCATTCGAACCCATGATCTGAGCCACATCGAGGATGAAGGCATCATGGATCTCACCTACTTCGACCTGCGGGCCTATGACATCGTCTACGTTCCGCAATCCAAGCTGGGTGATCTGGGCTATCTGACCAAATCCATATTCGGTTCCGCGGGCGAGATGGCTGATTTCTTCTGGGACATCTATGGCCTGGTGAACATCGACAAGATCGATCGGTTGGTCCGCTAGCCGGCGGCCCGGGTCGTAAAACGAAGGTGACTGTCGTGAACGAGATAACACCCTATCCCGCCAAGGTGACGCAGGATCGTAAGCTGACGCTGCGCGACATTCTCGTGATCTTCTTTCGGCGTCGGTGGATCGTGCTCGCGGTCTCGGTGCCGATCATCGTATTTTCCGTGCTGGGAACCATGAATACCGTGGACACCTATACGGCCAGTTCCCAGGTACTGGTCGAGGGCCTGAGCACGGATTCGCCGACCTTCCGGGTCAACCGGGGTGTCGAACATGACGTGATGATGAGTACGGCGGGGCAGGTCGCATCCAGTACCCCGGTGGCCGAGAAGGCCGCGGCGGCCCTGATGGATTCGCTGCAGATCCTGCAGGAGTTGGATCCGAGATTCGCGGGTGTCACCGGTCCTGATGATTTCAAGGGGGCGATCCTCGAGGGGATCCATTGCTCCCAGGTGGCGGAAAGCGATATTCTCAGCATCAACTTTTCCGATCATCTGCCGCGATTTGCACTGATGGTCGTCGATGCCGTGACCGAGGCGTACGTCGAGTTCAATGCCGAGAGCAAGAACAACACCGGTGCGACGCAGTACTACACCGAGCAGGTTGACCAGCTCCAGGGTGAGATCGATGACCTGATGTCCGAGCGTGCCCAGGTATTCGAGGACGGCGGTATCAATTCTTTCGAGATCAACAAGACGTCTTCGATTCAATATATGCGGCAAATGGAGTATCAGTTCCTGTCGGCCCGGGCGAATCGCGAAGGCATGGAACGGCGGCTGGCCGAAATTCGTCGAGAGATCGCCGCGGACAAGTATTTCATACCGCGCGCGACCGGGAGCGCCAATGCCATGCTGCTCGGTGCGTTCTCCGATTTCAACGACGCACGTCTGCAACTGGAGAAGCTGCGGCTCAGCTACAACGACAGTTCACTGTTTGTCGTACGACAAATGGAATACGTGGACAAGACCGAGATGGTCTTTCTCGACGCCCGTTCGATGTTCGTGCGGAACCTGGAAGTCGAGTTGCAGGAGTTGGTAGAACACGAAAACTCTCTCAACGCTTCATTCGAGGCGTACCGCAAAGAGATCATGCAATACCCCGAAATCGAACGCCGGGTCGCGTCCCTGGATATGGAAATCCTGGCGCAACGCAAGCTGCTCGAAGCCATGCAGGTCAAGCGGGGTGAAGTCCGCATGGAGGCCGAGAGTGATCTGCGGGTCAGTAACATCGTGCCGCTGAATGTTCCGCAGGTCGTGATGGGAATCGGTCAGGGAAAGCGGACCATTTACCTGATGTTGGCTGCGATCCTGGCGATCGTGTTGGGCCTGGTGGCTGCGATCTTCGTGGATATCAACGACCACAAGATCTACAGCCGTCGACAAGCGGAAGAAGTTCTCGAGATTCCGGTACTGGGTTCGATTTCTGAAATCCGTCCTGCCCGGAAGTCATGAAACTCCTTGTGCCAGACTCCGAAGGGCTGAGCCTACTCGGTCATCGGCACGGCCTCGGCGAGTTCATCGGCACGGTACTGCTCGCCGCGTGCTTTGCTTTCCTTTCGTATCTGGCCCAGCTTTTCCTGGGACCGATCGGCCTGGTGGCCCTGGCAGGCGGCATGCTCGCCGTCGTATTGGCCGGTGCGCTCGCCTTGCGCTCACCCGTGCTGGTGTTCGTACTCTGGCTGGTCTTTCTTTCCGGTTTTCATACCGTCGGCATGATCCGGATGCCCGGCCTGCCCGATGTTTCCATCGTTCGCCTGTTGCAGATCCAGGTGATGGTGATCATGCTCCTGGGTTGGCTGTTCGGCAAGAACCCCTTCAAGGCGCCGATCCTGCCGGATATGCTCCTGTTGCTGCATACGTTCTACATCCTGTTCAACGCGATGTTCATCGCCGACGGGTCGCGTTTCAATCTCTGGACCGTCTCGAGCCTGATGCCGATGCTGGCCTACTTCTTCGCCAAGCAGTTCTTCGAGGAACAGAAGCACATCGCGATGGTGATCTTCTCGTTCGTGGGGATCACGGTCTATTTTTGGGTCGTATCGATTGCGGAGCAGTTCAGGATCATGTTCCTGATCTGGCCCAAGTCGATCATCTATGACATGAATTACCGGTGGATCGGTCGTTCGCGGGGGCCCTTTCTGCAACCGGCCGTTTTCGGTCAGATCCTGGGCATGTACCTGCTGGTTCATTTTTTCCTGGTCACGCGGCACATCCGCGCTTCGCGCAAATTGCTCCTTTGGGCCAATCTGGGAATCGGAGCGGTGGGTCTGCTGTTCACGTACACCCGGGGTGGCTGGCTGGCGGCGATCGTCGGGCTGGGCGTGATGGCCGTCTTGCGGCCGTCCTACCGGAAGATCGTGTTGGTTCTGGTCGTGCTCGGGGTGCTGGGCAGTACATTGGGAATCATGCGGGCGCAACAGGACGGGCTGTTGGCCGAGCGGATCGGAAATACGGGGACGATCGAGAACCGGGCCGGCGTGCTCTACGCTACGATGAAGGCGATTCAGGACAAACCGATTTTCGGTGTCGGATACTTCATGTTCAAGCAGAAAGCCGACAAGTACAGCCAGGGTGTCTATGTACCCGGCATCGGCTACGTGAAAAAGAAGATGGGCGATCACGGTTCGATCCACGACATGTATATGGGGCGCATGGCCGAGGAGGGACTCATCGGGATGCTCCTTTGGTTCGGCTTCATGTCCGTGGTGGCACGAATCTACATCAAACGATGGAAGGAAAATCCACAGGGGGAGTGGTTCAACCGGGACCTGCTGGCGCTGTTCGGCGCCCTGACCATTTCCTATCTGGTGGGTGGCCTGGCGATCAACTATCGCTTCTTTGGTTTGATCAACATCCTACCGTACTTCTTCGCGGGTGTGGTTGTGGGCTTCCCGTCGGATCGGCCCGCTGAACGCGATGCACGGTATCTTTCGGAAGAGGGTTCGATTTGATCGCATTCGTACATGTGGCGAAAACCGGTGGTCGTACCATCGAATCGCTTCTGCGCAGCGCCTATGGCGCGGCGCATTGTGATGCTTCCCTGATGAAGCCGCATGGCATCGAATCACCCGAGAAGACGCGATTCACGATCCCGAAATTCGGGCCGCAGGAGATTCGCCAGCTGAAAAGTATCATGCCGGGCATGCGCAGCCTGGGGGGGCACCACGTGGCGCTGTGGTCCGGTGTGGAAGAGGTCGTGCCCGAGGTCCAATACCTGCTCTTTCTCCGGGAGCCGCTCAAGCGCGGCGCCTCGCACTACCAGTTCCATGTCACAAGCGACGACTACACCAGCCTCTACGGTTTCAAGCATTTCGAGTGGGACCAGTGGGTCGGGTGGGAAACGCATCACAATCACCAGATCAAGATGCTCTCGCCGAATGTCGACGTGAATGAGGCGATCCGGCTGATCGAGTCCAAGCGCGCCTTCGTGGGCTTGATGGAACACTTCGACGAGTCGCTGGTGCTGTTTCAGAAGCTCTTCGCTCCGGATCTGCGCATCGCCTATCGGCGGAAGAATACGGCCCGGGACAACACGATCGCCCGGTCGCTGCTGGCCGATCCGAAGAAGTGCGACCAGATCCGGGAAATGTATGATCAGGAGTTCCCCCTGTACGAGTGGGTGGTCCATGACCTCTTTCCGAAATATCGGCGGGAGTATGGTCCTCGCCTGGCCGAAGACCTGGCCCGCTATCAGGAGCATGGACGCGATCAGGTGAGCAATTTGAATCTCCTGAAGTATCATGCCTATCGCCGCCTGTTCTACCTGCCGCGGGTCAAGAGGCTGCAGCAGCGGAACGCCCGGGAGGAGTGAGCCTCCGATGAGCGGAAAGGGGCCCAGCCGGCGGCGAATCGTGTATGTCATGGAGCGTTTCCCCAGTGGAACGCTGAACTTCATCTACAACGAGATTCGGGTGCTCGAGCGTTCCGGGTTCGACGTCGAGATTCATTCCCTGATTCCCGGTGAGTTCTGTCCCGCCGAGGCGGCGGAGTTCGCCGATCGAATTCGGAATGTGCGACCGGCTCCGATCCTGGACCTGCTGCGGGCCGTGCTCCACTACCTGCTGCATCGCCCGCTGGTTTTGTTGGGGCTCTTTTTCACACTACCGTGGGAAAATCGAAATGGGCGCCTGGGCAAGGTGGCGCGCTCGTTCAGCCATGTGCTGGTCGGAGTCTATTTCGCCTGGTTGATGCGGGACCGGAAGGATCATGTACACGCACATTTCGCGTTCAAGGCGGCCACTGCGGCGTTGGTGAGTGCCCGGCTGAACGGGAATACCTTCAGTTTTACCGCGCACGGCAGCGCCACGGTCTATCCGCCCAGTCGCTTCCACCTGCGCTCGAAGGTCCGGGGCGCGGCTTTCGTCATCGCCGTATCCGAATACAATCGGAAGGCGATGCTTCGGTTGTGTCCGCAAGTCGAGGGCGAGCGGATCGAGGTCAATCGGACCGGGATCCTGATCGATCAGTTTCCCCGACGGGAGAGGCGAACCGCGGAGGCCCCGCCCGGACAGATCCTCTGTGTCGCTACCCTGTATCCGATCAAGAATCACGAGACGTTGGTTCGTGCCTGTGGGCACCTCGAGCGGCGCGGCATCGAGTTTCAGTTGCATCTGGTAGGCCAGGACGATCTGGGCCTGACTTCCTCCCTGCGGCAACTGGCCGAGTCGGAAGGCTGCCTGGACCGGATCGAATTCCACGGCGGCGTCGATCATGGCCGCATTCCCGGGTTCCTCGATCGCGCCGATGCGTGTATCCTGACCAGCTTCAGCGAAGGTGTTCCGGTATCACTGATGGAGGCGATGGCGCGTGGCGTGCCGGTCGTTGGGCCCCGGGTAACCGGAGTGCCGGAGTTGATCCAGGACGGGGTTTCGGGACTGCTGATCGATCCGCATGATCCCGTCACCGTTGCCGATGCGCTGGAAAGAATTCTGACGGACCCGGACGCGGCTGCGGCGATGGCCGATCGCGCGCGTGAACGGATCGAATCCGAATACGACATGACACGAAACGCCCAGCGGCTGTCCGGAATCTTCGATCGCCGACTGGAAGTGCTGCAAGGAAGAGCCGATGGCTGACCGCAGGATCCGGATTTGCTATGTCCTGAATCATTTTGGGATCGGCGGCGCTGAAGCCGTCGTGCTGGATCTGGCGCGTGGGCACGACGCCTCCCGGTACGATGTCGAAGTGCTCGGTGCCCTGGAACCGCGCTCCGACGAGGAACCCGAAATGCGGCGACGCTTCCGTGAGGCCGGCATCACTACGCGCGTGATTTACCAGAATCATTTCCGTTCGCCGTTGGCGCTGTGGCGATTCTACCGCCAGTTGAAACGGGGCAGCTACGACGTCGTGCACGGGCACAATCGCGGCTCGGACTACTGGGCCGTGCGCGTGGGGGCCTGGGCCGGAATCCCGCACCGCTTCTGGACGCGCCATCTCGTCTACCGCGACATGAGCCCCAGGCAGATCCGCAGGTACAGTTCCCAGTCCGGCAACATCGACTGCGTGATGGCGGTATCGGAGACGGTGCGGCAAGCGAGTATCGAGATCGAGCGCATGCCCGAACAGAAGGTCGTAACGGTTGTCAACGGGATCGATCTGCAGAAATTCCGACCGCGGTCGGGGCAGGAGAATCGTGCGAAAAGGGCCGAGATCGGCCACGACGAGGAACAGCTCATGTTGCTCTTTGTCGGCAGGTTCAGTGACCAGAAGGCTCCCGAATCGTTCCTGGAGTTGGTCTGGAAGCTACGCGAACAGGGACAGGCGGTTCATGGCTATCTGTGCGGGCGGGGGCCGCTGGAGGACCAGCTGCGCAGTCGGGTCGAGGCGGGCCCGGGGGGGGTGACGATCCTGGGTTTGCGCTCGGATGTGCCCGGCTTGTTGGCGGCCTGCGACCTTTTCGTTTCCACGTCCCGCAACGAGGGGCTGCCGTTGAACGTGATGGAAGCGATGGCCGCGGGTGCCCCGTTCGTGGCGCCGGGCATACCGCAGATACGCGAACTGGCCGACGGCGATGATGCTCTGGCGGGGCAATTGACCTCGCCGCCTCCGCTGGAAGGTGAGGTCCCGTCCCGGCAGATCGAGGAATGGGCCGTGCTGACGGCAGCCTCCCTGTCTGATCCTGAGCGATTGGCGCGCGTACGGCGAGCGGGTCGCGAACGCATCGCGGAGCAATTTTCGCTGGAGCGCATGGTCCGCGAGTACGAACGTCTGTTCGAGGCCGCTGTTGCGGGCCGCAATGGAGCCGACGAAATTTGAGTCGGCCGAGGTAATGTGATATAATCAGGGGAGTTGCCCGGAATCCACCGGGGAGTTCATCCAGAGGTTTTGCATGTTCCAGGAATACTATGGCCTGCGGAGGGATCCGTTCTCTCTGAACCCCGATCTGGGTTTCCTCTACCCCTCGAGCGTCCACGAGGAAGCCGTTGCGCATCTCGTGTACGGACTCGAGCAGCAAGAGGACGTGATCTTCATCGCGGGAGATATCGGAACGGGGAAAACGCTCGCCATCCATCGCCTGTTGGAGCAGGTCTCGGGCAGCGTCCTGCCGGTATCGATCAACGTCACGACCGTCGGTTTTGCCGAACTCGTGCGGATGATCCTGCTGAAGCTGGGCAAGGACCCGGCCGAAGGGAAGCCGATCGCCAACCTGCTGCACCAACTCGAGCAGGAACTGATTCGCCTGCGCACGAACAATCGCTCGGTACTCCTGGTGATCGATGAGGCGCAGAACCTCACGCTGGAATCCCTGGAAAGCGTGCGATTGCTGTTGAATCTCGCCCAGCCGGGCGGACAGGTTCTACAGATCGTACTGACGGGGCAACTCGGACTTCAGGCGAAGCTCGACACGCCGCAATTGCGGCAGCTGAGACAGCGGATCAAGGTCTCATACACTTTCGGAACACTGTCTCGCCAGGAGATGGACGAGTATATCGAGCACCGGCTGTCCAAGGCCGGGCGGACGAAGCCTCTCTTCAAAAAGGCTGCACTCGATCGTCTCTTCGAATTGAGCCGTGGTGTGCCGCGGGTCGTCAACTACCTGTGCAGCAAGGCGATGCTTTCGGGTTACGTTGCCCAGGCGCAGATGATTTCGAGCAAACTGGTCGAAGAGTCCCGGGATGAAGTCGAAGGCCTGCTGGGGATGACGCTCCCGGCCGCGGCGAAGGCGGCCCCGGCCTCGAACCCGGCCCCGGCCCCGGCTCCGGCTCCGAAACCGAAACCGGCCCCGAAACCGGCTCCGAAACCGGCATCGGCGCCGGTGCCTGCGGCGCCGCCCGAGGCCGTTCCGGAGACCGCACCGCGGTCGGATCCGGACGCGCCGGTCTATGCCACTGCGGCGAGAGAGAAGCGGAGCGGACGCCGAGCTCTTTGGATGGTCATTCTCGTCCTGCTGCTGATCGCCGCAGGTTGGCTCACGCGTCCGAACTGGGCGCCGCTGTTGCGTGGCTATTCGTCCGAGTCGACGGTTGCGGATTCACCGCAGAAGGACGCAATGCCGGATCAAACGGGTCCGGCGGGGACTTCGACGGAACCGGCTACGGAGCATCCGGCCAAACCGGCAACCGACCATCCGGCGCCGGTGCCCGAGCCCAGTCAGGTCCGGGAACAGGGTGGGCAGCCTGCCGATGCGACGGTTGCCGCAGCGCAGACCGAGGTGGCGTCGAGTCGGCAGGATCCGGGTCAGGCACAGGAAGCCGAGGAAGCCGAGGAAGCCGAGGAAGTCGCGGATAACGCGGCGACCGGGCAGCCCGTGCCCCGGGAAGTGGTATCGACGCCTCCGGCGCCGGCGCCCGCCGTGGTCGATTCGTTCATCGTGCATGTGGCCTCGTTCCAGGAAACTGCCCGCGCGACCAATTTCCGCAATCGGTTGATCGAGGACGGTTGGAACGCCTATGTGAAACTGTCGCCCTACTCGACCGGTCGTTCCTGGCACCGGGTCTATCTCGGACCGTTCGCCAGTCGCCAGGCTGCCGAGGATGCCGTCGGGAAACTCAAGGCGAGTGGCGAGATCACCTACTCGAGGATTTCCCAGCGCTGATTTCGGCGTCGAACCGCTATGAGGCAGAACCAGGAGTACCCGTGTCCGAAGCCCTGCAGATCCGTGAGTTCGTCGATTCGGACGAGCAATCCATCCGGGATCTCTTCGAGGTCATCGTCGAGCGACCGTTTCCACCTGAGCGGTTTCGCTGGTTGTTTATCGACAATCCCGCGGGGCGGGGCATTTGTCCGGTCGCCGAATTCGAGGGCCGCCTGGTGGGCTCGACGGCATCGGTCGCTGTTCCCTTTCGATACCGGGGCCGCGATCTGGAGGTTTTCCGCCTGCAGGATGCCCTGGTCGATGCCAACGTACGAGGGCAGGGCATCTACACGAAGCTGATGGTCGAGAGTTCACGCCTCTTCGACGAGCGCAACGTGCCCTTCGTGTTTGGTTTTCCGAACGAGAATTCGCGCTGGATCTTCGAGAACAAGGGTGGCTACACGCTACTGGACGAGATCCCGACCTTGCGGCTGGATTTTTCCGCATTGCCGGAGGGCTGCTCGGACCTGGAGTTTAAAGCGGAGCCTGCGGGTGAGTTCTCGAGTGACGATCTGCAGCTTTTCGAGAGGTGCTGGCAGGGGGTGGCCCTGCACACGCTACGTTCTCCCGGTTACCTGAAGCTGCGCTATTCGCCGCAGGTTGGACGCAACTATCATACGATCCGGGGCTTCCGTGACGGCGAGCTATCCCTTCTGGTGGTGGGCAAGTACTTCGCACCGGCCCGCTCGATCGATGTGGTCGAACTGGTCGGGCCCGGCGACGTGAACGAGTTGGCCGCCGCCCTGCGGGCGCTGCAGTCGTCGATCAGCGATGGCGAGGCGGAGGGCTTCGAGTCCTGGTTCTGGGGTGCGAATCCCCTGACCGGCATGGCGCGCGAAATCGGATTTCGCGAGGTCGTGCGAACCACCAACCTGATCTGGCGTGCCGACCCCGCCTTCGGCGAGAAAGTGCCCGGAGACGGAGAATTGCTGCTGACCATGGGAGATTCCGATGTCTATTGACTCGATCAAGAGCGTGCTTTGTGTCGGCGCACACCCGGACGACATCGAGTTGATGGCCGGCGGTACGGTGGCGCGCTGGGTGAACGAGGGCCGCAAAGTCCGCTTCCTGTTGTTCACCGACGGCGTCTGGAGATCACCCGAAGGAGAGTTGCAACGCGATCCGGCCGAGGCCCGCGCCGAGGGGGAGTCTGCTGCGCGTACTCTGGGAGTCGAGGTCGAGAATCTGGGCTATCCCGCCATGGATCTGGCCTGGGAGGATCGGCACGTGGTCGAGGTGCTCCAGCGCATCGAGGAACATGATGTCGACACCCTGATCATGCCCTGGGACCGGGACCTGCATCATGATCACGAGGTGGCCTCCCGGATTGCGGTCTCGGCCAGTCGGCGGATTCCGCGGGTGTTGATGGGGGGCATCAACTTCTATCTGCGGGAAGTGTTCACACCGAACCTGTTCGTGGATATCTCCGATACCTGGGAGGCGAAAATCGCCTCGCTGGAGTGCTATACCGGTCAGTGGAGCCGGGCGGGCCAGGAATGGGAGGCCTGGCTGGACGAGACCTCGCGCACCTACGGACGCATGTTGGGCGTGCCGCGGGCCGAAGGGTTCGCAACGAACAAATTCCTGCTGGGATGATCGCTAGGACTTCGAGTGGCCCTGGTAGATCTCCTGGGCCTTGTGGTAGTCGTCCTCGCGTCCGATATCCAGCCAGTACTCGAGCATCTCGTACTTGAGTACTTCGATCTCCTTCTCCAGGAGATTCCGGATCAGGGTGTCCATGCCGAAAAATTCGTTGTCGGGGATGTGATCAAAGATCTCCGGGCGCATGCAGTAGATGCCCGTAAGGATGTAGTTGACCAGATCCGGCTTCTCCTCGATCCCGGTTACGCGGTCGCCGTCGAAAAAGATGTCGCCGAATGCGAAGGGCGTGAAGATCTTCTTGATGGCCAGCGTCAGGACGGAATTCTTTTCCTGAGCGAAGTCGTAGAACTTGCCGAAGTCCAGCGCGGTCAGGATGTCGCCGTTGACGACGACGAAGGGTTCCGTTAGGCGTTCTTTCAGTAGCGTCAGCGGTCCGCAGGTACCCAGAGGTTTCTCTTCCTTGCTGATCGTCAGCGTGACTCCGTAGCGCGAGCCATCCCCGAAAAACTTCTCGATGTAGTCGGACTTGTAGTTCGTGGCCAAAATGATCTCGTCGAAGCCGTACTTCTTGAAGTGCTCGATCTGGACCTCGAGAACGGCCTGATCGCCGATCGGCAACAGGGGCTTGGGGATCACCTCGGTGAACGGGCGAAGTCGGGTTCCCAGACCGCCGGCGAGAATCACTGCCTTCATTGCTACGTGCCTTTCCTGCTCTGTCGTCAGATGTTGTAACGATCGGACTTGTATTGGGCCAGGTTGGCCGGATCGGCGAACCATTCGGCCGTTTCCTTCAACCCGCGGCCGAAGCCCTCGCGGCCGGCGTACTCGGGCTCCCAGCCGGCGCGTTCCCTGGCTTTCCCGATGCCGGCGAAGAGGCGTTCGACCTCGCTCTTGGCGGGGCGGATGCGCTGCTGGTCGGCCTCGATCTCCACCTCGGTTCCCATCACCTCGGCGATCAGGGCTGCGGTGTCCCCGATCGAGATCTCGAACGAACTGCCGACGTTGGTCACTTTGCCGATGCAGTCATCGGCTTCGGCGATGGCCAGGAATCCGCGTACCGTGTCCATCACGAAACTGAAGTCTCGAGTCGGTTCGAGCGAGCCCAGTTTGATCTTTCTCGCGCCGTTGGCGATCTGTGTGATGATCGTCGGGATCACCGCGCGGGCCGACTGCCTCGGGCCGTAGGTGTTGAACGGACGGATGACCGAAACCGGTGTCTCGAAAGAAGTATAGTAGGACAGAGCGATCTGGTCCGCGCCGATCTTGGATGCGGAGTAGGGCGACTGGCCCTGCAACGGATGATCCTCGGTGATGGGTACGAAGCGTGCCGTACCGTAGGTCTCGCTGGTCGAGGTGTGTACGACACGTTCGATCCCCAGCTCGCGGGCCGCCTGCACGATATTCAGCGTGCCCGAAATATTGGTGCCCACGTAGGAGTGCGGCGAATGGTACGAGTAGGGGATCGCGATCAGGGCGGCCAGGTGCAGCACCACGTCGCAGCCTTCCATTGCCGTCTTGACGCCGTGCGGATCCCGCACATCGCCGGCGAATACATCCAATTCACGCCGGATCTCGTCCGGAGACTGGTCCAACCAGCCCCAGGAGCTGAACGAATTGTAGAGCGTGAAGGCGCGTACCTCGTGGCCGCGTCGGACGAGCTCCTCGGTCAGGTGTGAGCCGATGAAACCGTCGGCGCCGGTGACGAGGATTTTCTTGCCCTTCAGATCCATGATTCTCCGCTTTCCGGATGGACGACAGCAGGAACGACGGCCGGCGCATGGCCCGGCGGTCCCTCCGTTCGGTACCTGATGAATCGGCTCGGATTTGCGCGGCTTGAGTCGACAGGACCGCCGCGCGGTAAGATATCAGCAGGTAGGGACCGGTGGCAAGGCTCAACGCCTGGTTTTGGTGTTAGTTTCCCGTTTACAGGCATTCCCGCCTTACCTACCTTGGAGACCCTGGAAGCGTCGCCAGAATCGATTCCCGAGCCGGAGCTGCCGTGAAGGTCACCCTTGTCTTCTATGAACCCCTTTCGAACGACCCGCTGGCCGGATTCGGCTATGCCAGCTACCGTCTGGCCGTCAACCTGCACGAGAAGGGGCTGCTGGAAAAGGTGATCTGCCGTCGGGCGGCGCCGGATCTGGAGATTCCGGCGGAGCGGATCGCGGTCATGGACGAGAATCCCTGGTGCCGCTTCCAGTCCAAGGTCCTGCATCGAGCCGGCCGCATCGCCGGCGGGTTGAACGTGCGACGGATGAGTGAGGAACTCTTCGACCGCTTTGTAGCCGGACATCTGCCCGCAGATCCGGACGGGCTTCTGTTCACGACGCGTCCGCTGATCCTGGACAGCGTTCGCCGGGCCAAAGCCGCAGGAATGCGGGTCTGGCTCTTCGCTTCGGTACCGCATTCGCTGGTCAACTACACGTTGGCGCGGAACGAGGAGATGCGGAACGGTCTGGAACCGTGCGGTCCGATTTCCGATCTGCAGCGGGCCGAACGCCTGGCCGGGGCGATGGTGCTGGCGGATCGGATCGTGACGCTGGGGCCGCGGATCGGTCAGTATGTGTACGAATCGTATGCGGGATTTTTCGAGCCCGAACGATTGCTGCCGCTGAATGAATTCTGCACCTTCGAGCCGCAGGAGTACGCCCACCTGGCGGAGAGCCGCAAACGCCCTGCCGGCCCCCGGCCGGTGACCTTTTTCCATGTCTCGCATCTCCACTTCGTCAAGGGCATCACCTATCTGCTGGAGGCCTGGAGGCGCTTCGAGGCCGACGATGCGAGCGGTAGCCGCCTGGTGATTGGCGGGCGTGTCGATCCCGCCGTACAGACCGTGATCGAGCGGGATTTTGCGGATCTCGAGCGGGTCGAATTTCGTGGTTTCGCACCCGATCTGGGGCCCTTGCTGGAGGAAGCCGATGTCTTTGTTTCCCCCTCGATCACGGACGCCGGGCCGGTCACGATCATCGAATGCCTGGCGGCGGGGCTGCCCGTGATCTCTTCCAACAATTGCGGATTCGCTTCGATCCTGACCGAGGGCGTCGACGGCTTCCGGTACGAATACAACGACACGGCGGCTCTGGCGGCGATTTTCTCGCGCATCGCCGGCGATCCTGACCAGCTGGTGGAGATGGGGCGCCATGCGCTGGCCAATGCGAAAAGGCGGTCACTGGGGAAGTACATCGAGGAGTTGACGGAACTCTTCGTCGCGCACCTGAGTTGAGTCGCGCGTTTTTGGATGATCCGCTCGCCGATTCACGCTATCGTGAAGCGAGGATTCACTCGAGAAATTCCGGCGGATGCCGATGCTGTACGATGCCCGCTTCGCGGGCCGTTTTCACAACCCGGACCCGGAGATGCGTAGAGACGATGGATTTTGAAATACCACTGTTCGATCTGAACTTCGGCGAGGCCGAGGAAAAGGCCGTTCTGGACACCCTGCGTACGCGATGGATTTCGATGGGCCCCAAGGTTCATCGACTGGAGCAACGCTTCGCTGACCACCTCGGCGTCGAGCACACGTTGGGGCTGACCAACTGTACCGCGGCGTTGCATCTGGCCCTCAAGGCGCTGGGCGTCGGGCCGGGCGACGAGGTGATCGTTCCCTCGTTGACCTTCGTCGCGACGACCAACGCGGTTCGTTACGTGGGGGCCGATCCGGTCTTTGCGGATATCCGTTCCCTGGAAGACCTCTCGATGGATCCGGACGATTTCGCCGCCAAGATCACCGACCGCACCAAGGCCGTGATCCCGATGCACTACGGCGGTTTCGCCGCGCAGATGGATTCGATCCTGTCGACGGCCCGGTCCCACGGGATCGCCGTGGTCGAGGACGCGGCGCACTCGCCGCTGGCCGATTGGCAGGGAAAACCGCTGGGATCGCTGGGTGATTTCGGCTGTTTCAGTTTCTTCTCCAACAAGAACATCACCTGCGCCGAAGGCGGGTTGTTGGCGACGAACAACGCCGAGCTGGCAGCGAAAGCCAAGCTGATGCGCGCCCATGGGATGACGTCGCTGTCTTTCGAGCGCGCCAGCGGGCACGCAACGCGCTATGACGTGGTCGAGCTGGGCTACAACTACCGATTGGACGATATCCGTGGTTCGCTGATCCTGGCCCAGATGGACCGGTTGGCGGAGGATGTACGGCGGCGTGCCGAACTGAGAGCCGCCTATGAATCGGGACTGGAAGGCCTGACCGATGTGATCCTGCCCTACCGCGGGCGGATCGAGGGCTCATCGCATTACATTCTGCCTGTCGTGTTGGCCGGCGGGGGCGCCGAGCGGCGCGATGCGGTGAGGCAACGGATGGCCGAGCGGGGGATCCAGACCAGTGTCCACTATCCGGCCGTGCACCGTTTCTCGATCTACGAGGAATTCCGGTGCGACCTGCCGAAGACCGACCATGCGACCGATCACGAAATCACGCTGCCGATGTTCCCGCGCCTGACCGAGGCCCAGGTCGAGACGGTCTGCCGGATTCTGAAGGAGAGTCTGTGAGTGATCTGAAGAACCCGCAGGAGGCGTTGCTGGTGGGCGATTTCGGCGAAATCGTCGAACTCTGTGCCGATGCCGGTGTGAAGCTGGCCGGCTTGCTGACCCCGACGAAAGCAACGGAGATCCGGGGGATCCCCGTCCTGGGAGATGACGCGGCTGCGGCCGATCTTCCCGAGCGGATGAAGCACCTCCCGCTGATCCTGGGCGTCGGCGGTGCCGCCTTGCGGCGCAAGCTGGTACAGCACTATCAGGATCTGGGATTTCGCTTCGCTTCGCTGATCCACCCGTCGGCGCGCGTGTCCCCGACCGCTCGTCTGGGAGCGGGTGTGATCCTGGATATCGATACGAATGTCTCGGCGGATGTCGTGATCGGGGATTTCGTCGTGCTCAATACCCGCGCCAACGTGATGCACGATTCGACGGTGGGCGAACAGACGATTGTTTCGCCCAATGCCGTGGTTCTGGGGCGGGTGGAGATCGGCCAGAACGCCTACATCGGGGCCAATTGCACCATTCTGCCCCACCTCTCGATCGGCAACGGCGCAACCGTCGGTGCCGGTGCCGTGGTTACCAAGCCGGTCCCCGATGGCGTGATCGTGGCGGGAAATCCGGCGCGGGAGCTTCGCAGCTGATGGCGGCACGCGTCGGAAAATCCATCCTGAGCGTATTGCAGTTGATGTCGGCGAATGTAGCGGTCAAGGCCGTCGGACTGGTGATGGTCGCGTTCTACGCCCGCTATCTGACCAAGGTCGAACTCTCGCTGATTCCGATCTACACCATGGTCGGATCCTTCGCGGTCGTATTTTTCGGTTTCGGCTTGCGTCCGACCCTCTTGCGCATGCTGCCTTCGCGATTGAAAACGGACCCCGACGAGGCACAGGCCCTGATCTCGACGAGCAGTTTGATCCTGATGCTCGGAGCGGCCGCGTTCTCGGTGTTGAACCTCGTGCTGGCTCCGTGGATGTCGCGTTGGCTGTTCGAGTCGGATGAAACCGTCGGTCTGATGCGCATCATCGCGATCGGAGCCTTTTTCGTGGCCGCGCGCGATGTCGGCTACTATCTGCTGTGGACCGATTCGCGCTTCCACCGGATTTCCGCGGTCCAAACGACCGGCGCCCTGAGTCGGGCTCTGCTGGGCGGATCTTTCGTGATTCTCTGGGGGGTGACCGGGCTGGCGATCGCGCTGGTTACCGTCGATGCGATCTGCACGTTGCTCTCCCTTTGGTTCCTGCGGGATATCGTGTTCATCCGGCAGCGGCGTTGGTATCCGGCCTGGAAACTTCTGAAGATGTCGGCGCCTTTCTATCTCGAAAGCTTCCTCGTCTACTTCCGGAACAAGGGGGACAACTGGATCATTGCCGGTGCGCTCGGTCCCTCGGCGATCGCGACCTATTTCATTGCCAAACGCCTGCCGCAGCTGCTGACGATGTTGCGTGGTTCCGTCGACAATGTCCTGACGGCCCAGGTCGCCAAGAAGGCGAGCCAACCGGACGAAATTACCCGGTACATTCCCCGCCTCTACGAGTTGATTTCGCATACGATGATGCCGGCCATCGCCATCGCGGCCGGTATCGCGCCGACCTTTGTGACATTGGTGGCGGGACCGGAGTACACATCAGCGGTCATTCCCTGCATCCTGCTGTGCCTGGCGCAGCTGGCTCAGTTGTATGTGGCTCCGGTGGGCCGGGCCTTGTTCGTGACGCGTGAGCCGATCGTCCGGGTGATATCGACGACCGGGGAGTCGGTTCTGCTGCTGACCCTGCTGATCTTCCTGGCGCCGCGATGGTACGAGAACGGGGTCGCCTTGAGTCTGTTCCTGACCGGAATCGGGGCTTATTTTCTGGCCGCCTGGCTGCTGCGCAGGAAACTGGCCTTCGAATTTCCCACGCGCCGTTTTTTCAGCTCCCTGGTGGCATCTGCACTGCTGATGGGGTGCCTGCTGGCTGCGCAGTACGCGGGGTGGGGGCTGTTGATGATTGCGGCGGCGGGCGCGGTGGGTCTACTACTTTTCCTGTTGTTCGTGAGTATGACGAACTCGGTCAATTTCTACGGGACGCTGAACAGCGTCTCGCCGATCGCCCTCGTTGATCCGGTCCGCTGGCTCGCCGGACGGCACGGTCCGAACGATGCGTGAGAGCCTTTGTGGACGAAAGATCGTGCGCGGGGTGAGCTTTCGGTTCAATTCCCGCCGAATCTGGCGATATACTTCCTGATGGGCTAGTTTTGGCGCCCGGCCGTCGAGCCGTAGGGCCCCTCCATTCAAGACCAGGTGAAAGCAATGATCTACGTCGTTCTCGGGATGCACAAATCCGGCACCACCCTACTGTCACAGATTCTGCACCATTCGGGCATCAATATGGGTGATTTCGACGAGGGAATCTCGTACGACCGGGGCAACAAGTACGAGCGGCAGACCGTCCTGAATCTCGATATGCGAATTCTGGGTACCACGGATTTCGGAGTGCTGGATCTGCACAGCAGTCGGCGGCCGGATCTTTCCGAAGGCGTTTGGACCGAGATGCGAAAGATCATTGCGGACGGCGAGGCCCTGGGCGGCGATTGGGGATTCAAGGATCCCAGAAACGTACTGGTCTATGATTTGTGGAAGAAGGAATTGCCCGAGCACAGGATCATTGCCACCTACCGCGAACCGAGTGAGGTCTGGCCTCGATTCAAATGGGGATTCAAGCGCTCCTACCGGAACTTCCGGCGCGCGGATGAATATCTGACCATCTGGCAGGATCACAACCTGAACCTGATCAACATTCTCGAAAAATCGACGAGCGACTATCTGTTGCTCAGCTACCGCGACCTGATGACCGACGACCGCGCGTTCGAAAAACTCCAGGAGTTTGTCGGCCGTGATCTCGAGGACCGCCGGCGTTCGGGACTGTACCGCAGCAAGGCGGGCGGCGACGTCTTCCTGCACTTGGCCAATCAGTGGATGGGGCGCCGGGATGGAGTCACCTGGCAGAAGACGATGGCCCGGTTGGACGAGTTGAAGACACCGCTGGAGGAATGAGAAGTAGCGGCGGTCGCGTCGTTTTCATTTGCCTGACTCTTCTTTGGTACCATATAATGATTTGATCGTATCAGATTGATCTCGCCCCGTTTTAAACCGTCAAATCTGTATTTCCAGCACCTGTTTCGAAAGGTATGAGCTCATGCCGTATCTTCGCGTGTGCCGTCTCCTGTCGTGTCTTCTTTGCCTGATCGTGCTGCCTCTCATTTCCGCCGGTTCCGCGTCCGCCGCCGGGGAATCGGCCAAGACCTGGCGATGGAACGGCCATCCCTTCGTCTTTGTGCTGATGACCGATGACGGGACGAAATGCAATCTGGACTGGGCCGAGGTGGCTCGCCAGAAGGACATGCGTTTCACGATTTCCATCAATTCGTCGGTGCGTGACCATCCCAAGAAATTGACCCCAGTGGAGTTGCAGGGGCTGGCCGCCGAAGGCTTCGAGATCGCCAATCACGGCTACGGCCATGGACACACCGGTGTGCCCACGGATTGTCCGATCCCTCCGCGCGGGTCCCTGCTGGCCTACTTCATGTGCGATGGATTCGAGCCGGGCGAAGCGGAGGTCTATTTCCAGGCGGAGATCGAACGGGACAGCGTGGCCGCGCTGGTGGAGATCGAACCCTGTCAGGTCCGCACCCTGGCCTACCCCAATCACCGTCATTCAAAAGCGGTGATCGCCGCCCTGATCGAGGAAGGATACATCGGGGCCCGCTACGGGGAGAACAGCAGTTACAGCACGTTCAGCTATGGCGATTTCACCGTCCCGGCACGAAATTCCTGGGAGGGGGGCATCAGCCTGTTCCGCGTTCCCGTGGCACACTACACGACGGTATTTTTCGGCGACCACAGCGCCGACCCGCCGGTCCATTTCACCTATGAGGAGTTCGTCACCGCGACACAACCCTACATCGACCAGGCGGTGGCCGACGGGGGCATGTTCGTGATCTACTCTCACCACTTCGGTGATGACGACGATGCGTACGGCGACATCAACTACCACTCGGCAGGGATGTCCTGCCAGGACCTGGCCTGGATGGTCGATCTGGTCCGGGCCAATGGGGGTACGGTGATGACGTTCGGCGATGCGGTGGCCTACTACCGCGGGCGAACCGAGTGTGTCGACCTGGGAGGCGATCTGGTCTGGAAACCGATGCCGACCGGAGTCGAGAGTCTACCCGCCTTGAGTTGCGCGGTGGCTGCGGCACCGAATCCGTTCAATGCCCACACCGACCTGCGGGTCCGGATCGATCAGGACGATGAGATCGACGTCTCCATCTTCGACCTGGCCGGGCGGCGCGTCTGCTGCGTGTACAACGGCTTCGGCAGCTGCGGCGAACACAGCTACGGCTGGGATGGGTGTACCGATGGCGGTGATGTCGTCGCTTCGGGCGTATATCGGGCCCTATTGCACACCACTCATGGAGAGTCCGAGACGCGAGTCACCCTTTTGAAATAGTTCGTTGGGGAGATTTTCCGGGTTCGGATCGGATCGTCGGCAGCTATATTCGCAGGGAACGGCGCTGACGATCACGTGGAGCGCCCGAATTCCGAAAGTACGGTTCGCATGAAACCATTTCCTGGTGCACCGGATCCCGGCCCGATGGATCCGGATCGATATCACGAGATCCTCGCCCGGCGCAGCGGATCCGCGGCGCAGGAACCGCCGGTCCCCGAGATCGAACCGCTGCTCGCAATCGAGGAGTCGACGCCTTTTGCGCTGGAGCTGCTGGGCGAAGCGGCTGACCGCCCCCTGACCGGCGGGGAGTTGCTGTGCCTGTTCGAGGAAGCGGCGCTGGGCGACTTGACGAAAGCAGCCACCCTGCGGCGTTCGGAAAGCGCAACCGTCGGGTGGTCCGATGGGACGATCGCATCGGGGCCGACCGTAACGGAGATCGCGAACGCCGCTCGATCGAAGGGTCGTTCCCTGGCCGTCGAGGTGGCTGCGTGGGTTGCGAGGGGCCACCGCTTTCTGCCCGGCGGCGATGCCGGAGTGCTGTCCGACCGGGTCCGCGCATCGCTTTGGCCCGAATCGGTCAACGCGGCCGAGTGGCTCGCGGTCCTGCAGGAAGCTCGACTGGCCGGGATCCCGGTTTCGGCGGGCTGGATGGTCGGACATGTCGAAACGGCGATGGACCGTGTCGAGCACCTCCTGCGTATCAGTGATTTCCATCATCGCAGGGGCGGTCTGGCGGTGTTGGTCATCCAAGCAGTCGATCGCGGGTCGGCGCCGTTTTTCGCTGCCCCTGAAACCTGGAACCAGCTCGAATCGCGGCGGGCAAGCGCGCGCGAGGATCTGTTGCGCACCGTCGCCTGGGCCCGCCTGGCCCTGGATCGCGGGGTGATCGTCCAGTTGGATGCGGCCGGTCTGGACGAGGAAACGGTTCGGCGGGCCATTTCGTGCGGCGCCGATGACGTGGGCTTCGAAAGAACGGAGGTGGAGTCTGTCTTTCGCCCTGCGGGCAGTCCCGCCTTGACCGCCGCCGATCTGGAGCGGATCATCACGCAGTCCGGATATCGACCGCGGCAACGCGACGACTCCTATCATCCCGTGGACGAGGCATGACCGAAGAGACTGCCGTGACCCTGCAACCGGTGGCCCAGATCGTCGAGACGATGACCATGGGCGGTGCCGAGAACTTGGCCGTACGCATCGCCAATGCGTTGGCGGCGCGTGGGCACGAGTCGCATCTCATCGTACTGACCGAGCCGGGACCGCTGAGCGCGAAGATCGACGATCGCGTGCACGTGCACTACCTCGAATTCTGGCGCGCCTCGATCCGCAATCCCTTCTATTTTCTGCTGTCGCTGGGACAGGGCCAGGGCCTGATTACCGAGCACGTTCGGCGCCTGAACCTGGGTGTCGTGCAAACTCATCTGCCCGGAGCCAATTTCTGGGGACTGTTGTTGTCATTGCGCGGGATCTGTCCGGTGCTGGCCACCATCCACAACAACGAGGAATTCCGGTACGGAGAGGTCGATACCCGCGTGCTGGCGCACCTGCGCAAGCGTGCCTACCAGATGATCCTGCGTCGTTGCGCCGGCACCGTGGCCGTCAGCGACGAGGTGCGCACCAGCTTGATCCGCACGCTGCGGGCGGGGCCGGCGGAAGCCGAACGAATCAGTGTCGTGACCAACGGCGTGGCGTTGCCCGAACCGATCACTGCCGGGCGACGTACCGGGTTGCGGTCCGAGTTCGGCGTCGACGAGGGCGTGCCGTTCGTGTTGGCGGCGGGTCGTTTCGGGGATCAGAAAAACTTCGGCGATCTGGTCGACGCGGCGGCGTTGCTGAAGGAACGAGGGCGGTCTTTCCGTCTGGTCATCGCCGGGGACGGGGAGTCGCGTCCCGGTCTGTTGGCCCGCATCGAGGCCGAAGGCCTGGACTCGCACATCGTGCTGCCCGGAAACCTGATCCACCTGGACGAGGTGATGCAGGCGGCCGATGTGTTCTGCATGTCCTCACTGTGGGAGGGTCTGCCCCTGGTGCTGCTCGAAGCGATGGCCGCGGGACTGCCCGCAGCGGCGTATGCCATCCCGGGCGTCAGTGAGGTGCTGCAGGAGGGACGGACCGGCAAGCTGGCCGCGAAGGGAGATCCGGAGGCACTGGCCGACTCCATCGAGGGCTGGCTGCTGGACGACGCGGCACGCACGGAGGCTTCGCGCGCGGCGCGGGAACGCGTGGCCGCCGATTTCAGCTTCGAGAAGCTGGTGGATCAGCTCGAAGCGCTGTACCACCTCCAGGCCCCCGGTGACGAAGGCGCCTAATATTCAGCCGATCCGTGGGCGCGGGCGGCGCTTTTTGGACATCAGAAAACTCAAGGTGTCTTTCCTGACCCGATACCAGTTGCGCAACAATTCGGTTTTCATGGCGATGCGATGTGTGCGCAGCCCCTCGGCGAGCAGCGCCCGGTATCGAGCGGGCTCCCTGACCACCGGTCCTTCGACGAGGGTGCGCAGAAACCGCGCTTGCTGGCCGTCCGCCGGCTCCGGTCGGCAATGGCGATCCAGGACCGTTGGACGGAAACTCCAATCGCGCACACCCTCGTTGCCCAACTCCACCTGCAGCACGCCGCCGCCGCGGGTCAGTTCACTCCAGTCCTGATCGAATACGAAGTTGCCCAGGCTGTAGGCGATCAGCGAGTGGTCGATCCGTTCGATCGGCTGCAGCACGTGCGGGTGATGCCCCAACACGAGCGTCGCGCCGGCAGCGACCAGCTTGTGGCCCAATTCGATCTGCTGCGGCGAGGGTACGGTGACATACTCGTCACCCCAGTGCAGCGAAACGATGCGCAGGTCGGCGGTCTCAGCGGCCAATTGATCCAACAGCCAGGATTCGGTCGCCGCGGCATCGCGGGGGCAGCGCGAAAACTCGGGGATCAGGGAATCGGCAAACAGGGCCAGCGACAGGCCGTTCTGCTCCCAGCGCAATACACCGTCCCGATGCGAACCGTCGGCCGCGAAACCGGCATACTCGATTCCGGCGGCAGCGAGGGCGCCATGGGTCTCGTGCAGCATCGGTGTGCCGTGCTCGAGAATGTGGTTGTTGGCCAGGGTCACGATATTGTGTTTCGCCAATCGCAGGCCTCGCGCGGAGTCGGCGGCTCCGCGGTAGACCTTTTGCCAGGCATTGCGGCCGGGCGTGGAGGAAAGCGGAGACTCCAGGTTTGCCAGAAACAGGTCCGAATCGCCAAGCCAGGGCGCAATCGAAGCAAAGGGATACTCGGCGCCGTGGAGGGCAATCTTCGATCCCACGCCGCGGCCCAGGAAATGGGAGCTGTCACCCAGCATCACGTCTCCCACGGCACTCAGTTGAAGGGTGCGCTCAGGCATCGTGATCCTCCAGCAGGGACAGGACGACACGGGCCTTCCGGCCGCTGGTGATGCGGAAGGGACGGTTGAAAACAACCACCACGGGGCGTTCCGTCAAGCGGCCCAGTTCGTCGGCCAATGCGGCGGCGCGATCCGGGGGCGGTTCTTCGCCGCATGCCACGTTCAGCTCCAGGTTGCCGCTTCGCTCCTGCACCAGTTGGTAGCGGTCGATCCAGGTGCGGGTCAGGGCCAACTGGTTGATGGCCACACCGTGTACCGTCGATCCGTCCGGTTTGCGCACCAGGTCGCGACTGCGGCCCTGAATCTCGCGCAGTCGAATCAGGCCGCGCCCGCATGCGCAGGGGGTGCGATCCAGTGCGCCGAGGTCTCCGGTGTCGTAGCGTACGAAAACCTGGGCCCGGTTGTGTAAACCGGTGGCCACGATGCGACCGACCTCGCCGTCGGGCAACTGGCGCCCCTGTTCATCGACCACCTCGACGACACTGTTGTCCATCGCGATATGGTAGCCCGTGTGATGACCGCACTCGCCTGTGATCAGGTCCGGCTCGTTGCAGCCGTAGAAATCGAAGACGGAAGCCTCGAAAGCCTCTTCCAGTAGGCGGCGCTGGCCGGGGAAGAGCATTTCCGAGGTGGTGACGACACTGCCGACGCCGGTCAGCGGCTGACCCTGATCCTGTATCCGGCGCGCGACTTCGTAGAGCACCGAGGGATACCCATAGACCAGATGCGGTCGGGCTCGCCTCAGTTGTTCGACAATTTTCGCCAGCTTCGCCGGAGAGAGTTCGGCACAGTCGATCGGCTCGTTGCGCCGCAACGTATGATAAATCCTCTCCGCACGCGTCAGACCGCCGGCGGGAGAAATCGAACCTCCGCCCAGAGTGACCATGCGCTGCCCCAATCGGTAGCCCGACCATCCCCAGGCGCGAAAAATCGCAGCCCACTGGCCTGAAAGCGCGGTCATTCCCGAACGGTAGCGGAACGGGTCGCCGGTGGAGCCGCCGGTCTTGCGCTCGCGGTACTTCTCGCCCTCGCTGTCGGGCAGAAAGGCGGTTGGATTCCCGCGAATGATCGCTTTGGTCAGGATCGGCAGGCCGCCCAGTTCGCTCACGCTTCGCAGGGGAAGGCCGACCGGGCCCAGCAGGTCGCGATAGTGGGGGATTGTGCGCTGAGCGAAGCGCAGCAGATCATTCAACGCGTGCAGTTGTCGGGCCTCGAGTTCATCGCGCCCGAGCCACTGAACCTGGCGACCGGTGCGCAGGCGCGGAGCGATGCGCGTACCGCGTCCGCGGTCGAGCAGGGCCAGGCGAAGACTCTCGTTCAGGTCCTCAAACGCCATACTTCGCATCCAGTTGCTGCAGAGCCGCGAGGATCTCTTCCAGGCGATGGTCCCAGGTCTCAAGCCGTACGGCTTCCCGCCGTGCCCGGCGGAGATCCTCATGGTCCCGATCGCGTTCCTCGGTCAACGCGGAGGTGAATTCCGCAGGCGAGCCGGTAATCCGCACGAATTGCGGAAAACGCTCGGCCAATTCATCGATGCGGCCCGAGCAGACGATGGGTTTGGCCAGCGCCAGGTACTCGAGTGTCTTGAGCGGGAAGCAGTTGGTGATCCACTCATGTGCCTTCCAACCCATGAAGGTCACGTCGAAACGGGCGCCAAACGCGGGCAGCGATGCGTGCGGCTGGGGGCCCAGGAAATGTACATTGGGCAATGCCTCGAGCTCGGAATAGTCACCCACCGTCTTGCCGATGAAGACGAAATTCCAGTCGGGCAGGGCTCGGGCGGCATACAGGAACGTGTCCTTGTCGTTGGTCTCGGTCAGCGAGCCGAAGTAGCCGGCGATCGGGCCTTCGAGCGAGGCCATCTGTGCCGGGACCGGCTCCGTAGCGTCCTCATCGAGCCGAAAGACTCCCGCCGCGATTGCGTGCGGCAGATATTTCACTTTCGCCTCATCGCCGCCCGCCACGTTCAGCACATGTTCGTGGATCGAGCGCGAACTGCAGGTGTTCAAGGTCGCGCGGTCGATCAACTCGGCTTCCATTTTTTCGAGCAGTCGACGTCGTTCCGGATACTGCGAGACTTCGCGGAAGGAACTGATCTTGTCGGCGAAATGAAAGAGCAGCGGCGCTCCAACGTAGCTCCACCGTGCAAACCAGGTCGTCCAGGTCGAGCCCACGATCAGCGGGCTGCGGATGCCCAGGAGCAATCGTACCAGCAACACCTGCGCCGACACCGCGAGGCGGTTCAGCCAAAACCCCGGCCCCTTGTACAAGGGCAGGTAGATCGGCGAATAGACATACAGGTTGTCGCCCTGTCGCGAGAGGAAGCGCGCATGCGTGCGCGCCTTCGACTGTACCTTGTTCCAGAAGTCCTTCTGTTTCGTGTTCGGAAAACGGATCGGCACCGGGTTGACCCACAGTAGGCGGCTGCCGCGGCCGTGCAGGTGCTCTACGATCTGCCGGACGCTGACCTTCGAGGCCGCGTAGAAATCGTTGCCGAAGCAGATCACGTCGCGGGGAATGCGGCTCATCCGGCACCTCCGCCGCGCGAAGCCCCATGACCGGTGGCGATCGATCGCAGATCGGTGAACTCCACGGCCGGTTGTTGCTGCAGCCAATCCAGCAGCTCAGCCAGTGGGGCCAACCGCTCCTCGTCGCAATGGTAGCGATGATGCAACACGATTCCCACGACCGAAGACTGCCTGCGACACCGGGTGAACATCGCCTTCAGATCTTCGAGCGGGTGGAATTCGCAATCCGTACCTGCCGGTGTTTTCAAATAGCGACGGATCGGCGAGATCGTTACCGAGACTTCCAGCACCCGGGTTCCCGGATAGGGGTGCAGATGATGCGAGACGTGGCGGCCCAGCCAGCGACCGCGGCGCAGCAGTCGGCCCAGCGCATAGAAAACCTGTCGCGAAAATTGATGACGCCGGTGGCTGCTGACGACGGGATAGCCCAACTCGTCGAGCAAGGGCACGGTGTACTCGTTGTAGCTGCCGAAGGGAAAACTCATGGCCGGGAAGAAGCGATCGCCAAACGCCTCGCGCAGCAGGGTCAGTCCCATATCCAGGTCACGGCGCTGGTCTTCGCGAGAACGATCGCCACCGAACTCGCCCTGGTCGTGTCGGGTGTGCGCAAATCCGTGTTGCACGATCTCGACCTGGTCGGCGTCGAATTCCAGGAGCCAGTCGCGGACCTCGTCGGTCAGGTTGGCCGGTTCGACCGCGTGGGAGATCGGGATGCCTCGCGCGGTGAACAATCCGGTCATCTCGCGCAGGCCGGGCTCCATGCGGTTCACGTCATCATTGCGGAAAAATACCTGGGTCGTGCTCATCCGGCGGTTCGGCTTTCGTGTCAAGGCTCTGGTTTCTGCCGCCACACCGTGTCACAGCGGACGGCGTTTGGCAAGGCGGCTTGATCCAAGGATTCAGGGGGTCGGATCCGCAACGAAGGGCGGCAGTGTCAGCGCCTGCAGTCGCTCGGCCACGGCTTCGGCGCCGGCGGCGATACCCCGCGCATTCCAGTGGTTGTCGAACAGGTAGGCCCGTCCGGTGTCGTGGGCGGCCTCGACGGCGGGCCCCATGTCCGCCAGTGCGATCCCCACGTCGGAACAGAACTCGCGCAGGCGCCGCTGCGGCAACTGGACATCGATCCGGTCCGGCGCGAGATCCGCCTGTTCGCGCAGTGTGGTCCGGTAGGCAGGGTCGATTTCGGTCATTTCGGGAATCGAGGCGATGAGCAACTCGCCACCGGCAGCGCGGACCTCGTCGCGCAACGCCTTCATGTGATCGAAGGTTCGTTGCCAGCCCCGGTCGACGGCTTCCGGTGTCGGGACCAGGTAGGGACGCAGCGAGCGCACGGCCGTGTCCTCGCCGTCCCCGCGCTTCAACAGGCGGTCGATCTTCTCGTTGTAGTAGAGGAAATTCCTCAGCAGCACATAGAAATGACTGTTTCGCGCCAGGCTCTTGCGGACCGATTGCAGCGGGTTGGACCCGTGCCGGCGAGGAGTTTGTCCGGGGCGGAAGCGGCCGGTCAGCAGTCCGTTCTCGACGACATATTGTGTTCCCTGCGGATCACACTGCCACTCCTTGTCGGCCACGAAGCCGACGATCACCAGATCCGGTTGGACTTCGGGCGCCCACCTGCGATAGGCCATCCGGTAGTTGTACGGGTTGTAACCGGCATTGCTGGCATTGATCGTCTCGACCGCCGAGTAGCCGGCGAATCGATCCGCGCGTCGGTTCAGTGCGTCCTCGATAGCCCGCGCGAAGCTCTTCTCGACCCGGACGCCGTGGCTGACGCAGAAGCTGTTGCCGATGACCAGGATGCGCAGCACATCGTCGCGTTTCCGCGGAATCTCGCGCTCGCGCAGGCCCACGCTGTTGGTCTCGAAGGGCACGTCGTAGCCGCGTCCGCGCTCGGCGACGCTGACGTTCGGCTGATAGATATATCCGCAGACCTCGTCGTGCCGCAGGATGTCCAGGATCGTATCGACATTCTGCGGATAGAAGGCGCGCGTGATGACCTCACCCCAGCCACAGGCCACGATCAGTCCGACGGCCGTCCAGAGAATTCGCAGGCTCCACTTCTTGATCATCTTCAGCTGCGCTCCCGGGCTAGAACTGGAAGTAGATGAAAGGGACGACGGTATTGACATGGTAGATCGCCGCAGCCAGCGTGCTGACGAGCATCACCTGCAGCATCACGTATTTTACGGGACGCGGAGCCGAGACGACCCACGTATGCTCCCCGAAGTGATTCTGCAGAATATCCAGGACGATCATGATCGCCGCGGCGAAAAAGACGATGGGCTGGATCTGCAACGGTTCGTCGAATCGGGCGATGCCCACGATGTAGTCGCGTGCCGCGGTGAAAGACGGGGCCCGGAACATGATCCACGTCAGTGCGACCAGGTGGAAGGTGACCACGATCTTGGCCAGATTGACGATCCAACCGCTGAAGGTGCGAGGCCAACTCGTATCCAGTGGCCGGTCGCCCAGCATCATCTTGTGCACGGCCAGGTAGGTACCGTGCATGACGCCCCAGATGGCCATGGTCCAGGCGGCTCCGTGCCACAACCCGCCCAGAAACATCGTCAGGAACAGATTACGGTAGGTCATCAGCTTGCCGCCGCGGTTGCCGCCCAGCGAGATGTACAGGTAGTCGCGCAACCAGCTGGACAGTGAGATGTGCCAGCGTCTCCAGAACTCGGTGATGCTGCGGCTGGTGTAGGGCGCCTCGAAGTTGATCATCAACTCGAAGCCCAGCAGGCGGGCGACGCCGCGCGCGATATCCGAATAGCCCGAGAAATCCCCGTAGATCTGGAAACAGAATGCGTACAGACCGGTCATCAACTGACCGGTGTTCATGGCGGCGGGGTCGTTGAAGGCCTGGCTGACCAGTGGCGCCATCGTATCGGCGATGAACACTTTCTTGAAGAATCCCAGCACCATCAGGTTGAGGCCGGTCATCACCATCTGGCGGGTGACGCTCCGCGGTTGGTTGATCTGCGGTAGCAGGACCCGCGCGCGTTCGATGGGGCCGGCGACCAGCTGGGGAAAGAAGGAAACGAAGAGTGCGAAGTCGATGAAGTTGCGCGCCGGTTCGAGTTTGCCGCGATAGATGTCGATCGTGTAGCTCATCGTCTGGAACGTGTAGAAGCTGATGCCGACCGGCAGCACCACGTTCAGTACCGGCTCGTTCGGATTCAGGCCCAGGCTGGCCAACAGGACGACCGCCGAATCGACGAAAAAATTGAAATACTTGAAAAAGCCCAGGATGCCCAGGTTGGAGATCATGCTGACCAGCAGCAGCTGCTTGCGTCGTCGCGGATCGGCGGTGCGATGCAGCGCGGGTCCGACGAAATAGTCGACCACGGTCGAGATCATCAACAGTGAAGTGAAACGCCAGTCCCAGCTGCCGTAGAAATAGTAGCTGGCGACGAGCAGAAAGAGGTTCTGACGGCGCCAGTTCAGCCGTGGATAGATCGCCAGCACCACACAGAGAAATGCCAGGAAAATGAGTGAATTGAAAAGCATACGAGGGTGGCTTTCTGGATCGCGATTCGCGGGTGGCGATCCGGCGGATGTCGGCGCGGTGATGTCTCTCAGGCTTGGATTATATCACATAGGTGACAAAAACCCAATAGGCTAGCCTGTTCATGGTCCCGATTTCAGCTCGTCCAACAATCGCAGGTAGCTCTTTTTGTGTTCCGGCCAATAGTAGCGCGAGTACCAGCTCTCCTGCAGCTCGGCGGTCAATCGCTTGGCTTCGGCATAGTTGGCGCGGACCCAGCGGATCTTCTTCGCCGTCTGTTCCGGTGTCGGATCCAGGATGAACAGCGGATGATCATCCCCGAAGTAGTGGCGCACGGTCTTGGTCGGCGTAAAGATCGACGGAATGCCGAACGCGAGGTATTCCAGCAACTTCGTCGGCAGCATGTAGTCGGTGCTGATCTCGTGCCGGGTCGGTAGCACGGCCAGATGCGCCTGGCGAATCGCCGGGATGATGGTCTCGATGGGCTGGAAAGCGTCCGAGAACCAGACCCGGTCCGAAAGATTCGCCGCATCGGTCATCGCGTGCAGATCGGGCAGGTGGTCCCCGTCGCCGAAAAGCTGCAGTCGCGCGCCCGGGATCTCGTCGCGAATCACATCCAGTGCGCCGATCGCGTTGTCCAGCCCCAGGCGGTGCGCCAGTGTTCCGTGATAGATCAGTCGGAATTCGCAGTTCGGATCTGTCGCCGGGGCGGATAGGGCCGGATCCGGCAGCGTGAATTGCGGCACGAAGAGCGCATCGTCGGGCAGGTTCAGCAGTACCTGGATCTTGTCGTCGGGAATGCCATGTTCGGCCAGCAGCGTGCCCTTCGGGTGTTCTGCCGTCAGCACCTTGTGCGCACAGGCTCCCGACAGCACTTCGATGCCCTTGATCAGGCGGATCTTCCAGTGCGAGGCATCGACCCGGAACTTCGTCATGTAGATCTCGGGCATCACGTCGTGGATGTCCAGAATCACCTTGGCGCCCAACATGCGCGGCAACAGCGCCGTGCCGACCATGAAGTCGGGCATCGTGTTGACGTGTACGATATCGAAACGGTGCTTCAGATGCTTCCGGAATACTGCCCACTTCGCCAGGACGAAGAAACGAAGGTAGCTCAGCACATAGGCTGCTGCGCTACCACCGCGGTAGCGCGGCATCGGCAGTTCATGCAGCGTGATTCCCTCGACCGTCGAAGTGCGGGATTTTCCGTCGCTGGAGAGGGCGAAAAAATGCACCTCCCAACCGCCTTCCGCGGCCAGGGCGGCCTCGCGTCGGCAGCGTGGGTCCGTCATATAGTGGGTATAGGCGACCATGGCGATGCGCCCGCGCATGCCGCCGCCGGGGGCCGGATTCGTCGTCGTGATTTCGGTCGTTGCGCTCATGGTCCTTCCCGGCCGGGGGATACTCCGTTTTCATTGGGTTAGTTTCGTCCGCAAGCCACCGATCTATAGCCTTTTGGCGCTCGACTTTCCACCATTTCCCCGACTTTTCGGTCTGGCGCACCCCTTGCGGAGGTTCGAATGCGCCCCCTGAATAAGGAAGGGGATCGTGCAGATTGAGTTCAGACGGGGAGAAAATCGTGTTTCATCGGGCAATCTTCCTTCTTCTGGCCGCCGGGCTTGCAATGGCGGGGTGTACGGTAGCCGAGAATCCCACCAATCAGGATACCGCAACGGGTACCGACCCGGATCGCGATCTGCCCGAGGATTACTGGGCGACGACGGCGATCGTCGACTGGGGGCAGCCG
Organism: Candidatus Krumholzibacteriia bacterium; assembly: GCA_024762975.1. Taxonomy (GTDB): domain Bacteria; phylum Krumholzibacteriota; class Krumholzibacteriia; order LZORAL124-64-63; family LZORAL124-64-63; genus JANTGJ01. The sequence continues at coordinate 12,896 of JANTGJ010000015.1, read as the reverse complement.
GATTTAGCCGATCCGGTCGAACAGCAGAAATTCGCCCGGGCCGATTTCGTCGTCCTGGAAACGGCTGCCGTGTGGCGTGATGGTTTGAATGAGGGCGCCCTGGATGCGATCCGCGAATTGAATCCCGATATCCGTATCGTAGGCTATGTCAACGCGCACGACTCCTGGCTGGCCTGGGGCGAGGGTGTGCGCTCGACGGATCAACCTGCCCGGTACGCTACCGACTGGTACGCCGCGACCCGAGAATACTGGTCGTACACGACCACCGGCGATACCATGTTTTCGTGGCCCGGCAAGGTGTTGCTGAATGTACTGGATCCGGCCTGCCGTCAGGCCATCGTCCAGGTCCTGGTCGATCATTGGTCCGCCCATTCGAACGTGCTGGACGGCATCTTCTGGGACCACTTCAATGACTATTTGTGGGTACCGCAGGACATTGCCGGCGTCGAGGGCGAGATGGACCTGGATGGTGACGGAATCGCCCACCGCGACGATGAGGACGAGATGGCGGCTTACCGGGCCGCCAGCGAGGATCTGATCCTGCGGGTGCGCAATGCGTTGGGCGACGATGTGATCCAGGTGGCCAACGGGGCCCGGGCCACGACCGACTCGACCTTCGCCTCGCTTCTGGACGGGATGTTCTACGAGCACTTTCCACGCTACGCATGGGGGAGAGACGAAGTTGGGGGAGCGCTCGATCCGGAGCGCCACAACAACCTCTTCGCCGCTCGCTCCTGGGCTCGGACGCAGAACGGTGGGCCCTGGCTGATCCTTTCCAGCACCGATCGTTTCCTGGCGCCGGGCGAGGACCAGGAACTCGTCCTCTGGCGCCGCTCGGAGTTCAATCGTGTGATCGGGTTGCTGACCGGAACTCTTCCGGTCTATTACCCGGAGGGTGCGGCCTATCGTTACGGTTGGCCGGAAGTGGAGGTGGACCTGGGTCCACCGGCCGGACCTGCGACCTTCGAAGATACACGCATCGTACGCGAATTCGCGCGAGGGCATATCGTTCTGGACTTTGCCGGTGCAGGGGGGCAGGTGCCGTTCGAGTTCGCGATTGTCGAACGGGACAGCATTCGGCAACGGTATGAAATGGATGACTATACGTTCTGACGGCCGCCCGACTCCTTCTCTCAGTCTCCACGGGGCAGTGTCCGGCCGGAACCCGCCCGCCAGCTCCGGTCCTTTCTCCTGTGAACGCATTTTGACTCCTGTGTCCGAGACAGGTATGGTTGTCGTATCGCGCTCCGGTGCTACCTTGTGCCGGTAGGGTGACGCTCCCACGGAGGGGCGCGCACCGAATCGCAGACACTCCGCTTCCATGAACGAGGGAACGTGCGCCATGGCCCACCCCCTGATGAACCCCGTCCACAAGTTCTACATCCCGGTGATGGGGACCGGATTTACCATCGATACTCCCCTGAAGGTGGCCCGTTTTGGCATCTCCTCGGTGGTTTCGCTGGTGGATGATGTGCTGATCGAGCAAATGCGCCAGCGCCTGTCCGGCCAAAAGGGAGAACAGTACGAGGAGATCTCCGCCGCATCCGAGGATGCGCGTGCGCACCGCATCACCTCGTACCTGAACCTGATGGATGATTTGGTTTCGGAACAGTTCGACAAACTGAAGTCGGCTGCTTTCGAACGGGGTAGCGAACTGAGCAAGTATTTCGAAATGTTGCCCGAGTCGCCGTTGCGTGCGACCTACGAAAAATTGCAGACGACGCTGGGTGGGGAAGAGCGTTCCCGCCTGCAGGAAAAATTGCGTAAGATGATCCGCCCCGGCGCCATCGACGTGAATATCATGACCAAGCTGGATCGCGCCAAGCTGAGCCGCGGTCAGGATCTGGGGCCGCGCTTCTCCGACGCGATGACCGCCCTGCGCGGCTATGCCCAGTCGAAGCTGACCTCTTCGGTGATCCTCTCGGCCGGTATGAATCGGAAGCTCTTTTCCTACCTGTCCGAGTTCAGCGATTTTTTCCCCGACGAGACCGGCGAGATCCGCAAACGGATCGTGCTGAAAGTGAGCGATTTCCGTTCGGCCCTGATTCAGGGCAAACTGCTCGCTCGGCAGGGCTTGTGGGTGAGCGAGTTTCGGGTGGAGTCCGGCCTCAATTGCGGCGGACACGCCTTCGGTGGCAAGGGCACGTTGCTCGGCCCGGTGCTCGATGAGTTCCATGATCGTCGCAAGACGTTGCAGGAACAACTGTACAATATCTGGTTGCGCGGACTCGAAACACTGGGACGCAATGCTCCCGAAAGTATGCCGGATTTCCGGGTCACGGTGCAGGGCGGGATCGGCACCGCCGAGGAAAGTCAGCTGCTGGAACAGTACTACGGAGTCGATGGCACCGGCTGGGGAAGTCCGTTCCTGCTCGTGCCCGAGGTCGTGAACATCGACAACGAGCATGTGCGCAAGATCGAAGCGGCCGGGGAGAAGGATGTCTACCTGAGCCAGGCTTCGCCGCTGGGTGTCCCCTTCTGGTCGTTGAGAAGCTCGGCCAGCGAGCTGCAGCGATTGCGCATGATCCAGCAAGGCAAGCCGGGCAGCGCCTGTCCCAAGGGCTTCCTGGTGTCGAATGTGGAATTCACGAAGGCACCGATCTGCACGGCCTCCCGCGCCTACCAGCGCCGCAAACTGAACGAGCTCCAGACCCAGTCCATGAGCGAGGCTGACCGCGCCCGGATTACCGAAGAGATCACCGCCAAAGCCTGTATCTGCCACGACCTGGCAGGCAGCGCCACGGTACCGGCGGGTATCGATCCGGAAGCCAAGACCGCGGTCTGTTGCGGCCCCAATACGGTGTACTTCTCGCGCGAGGCCAAGCTGCGCGAGATGGTCGACCACATCTACGGTCGCGTCCGGTTGCCGCTGGATCAGAGCCGGCCGCATATGCTGATCAAGGAGTTCTCGTTGCACGTGGATCGGCTGCGCGAGGATCTGGCGCGGCGGCGTGACGATCTGAAGGATGTCGAGACCGTCAAGCGCAACCTGTCCGAGGGCGTGAGGTACTACCGCGCACGGTTGCTGGACGCACTGTCGGAGAAGCGGGAGGAGTTCTCGGATCGTCTGGACGCCCTGACCCGTGAGTTGGACCGGTTGCGTTGATCGGCCAGGATCTAGTTGCCGGTCACTTTTTCGGGTACCAGCCAATCCGATCCGTAGATACCCCGCGGGAAGATCCGCGGCACCAGCCCGAACAGGAATTGACGCAGCTTCAGGGCGCGATGGCTTGCCTCATGGGAGCTGCAAACCGTCCGTAGATAACCTTCCAGCGTAAAGATCTGGATCTCGACCGGGAATCGGTACGGTGCGGTTCGATCGTCGTTGTCGCTGTGCAGTACGTCCACATCCCCCTTGAAGACCTTGAATTCCTTGCTGCTGTAGTGGTTCAGTGCAGAGCCGTTCGGGTTGCCGGCCAAAGTGTCCGTCACATTGCGCCAGCCAAAGGGCGTGGCCAGGCACGAGTCCAGCATCAATAGCAGGTCGTTCAGGGATTCGTTGTCGTTCACGATGAACATGGCGCCGATCAGATCGCCGATCTCGTCGGGATGGTTGATTCCCTTGCGGATCATCTTGGACAGGATCGAACCACTGCTGGCGGTGCGCATCTGACCCCAGCGGGGACGCTCCAGGACTCTCTCGACCCCGTCGACGGCTTCCATACCGATATTCGTGACCGATCGCTTGAAACGGCAATTGTAGTACAGCACATCCAGGGAGATGGTCCGGTGCCCGTGCTTCTTCTCGAGAAACGTGCTCCGGAAATCGAGGCGTCGATCGGCCTCGGTCGGTCGCGAGGTGTAGTTGATGTCGCAACCGTTCTCCTGCACGTGAAATCCGATGCGCAGGTCGTGTACCTGACGGGTGTATTGCCAGAGGCCCGAGGCCAGGATCTCCTCGAAACTGGCCAGGTGCTTCGGGCCGTCCTGGATCTCGCGCGACTGGTCGATGTGCAACAGCGTCTGGCCGAGGAACAGCTTGCGCCGGGCCTCGTAGCGTAGGCGTCCGCTGCGACCGTGGAAGGCCATTCCGATCAGGTCCCGCACATCGTCGCAGGCGCAGACCTCGGCCAGTGGAGTGACGGCCTGCCGGCTCTCGGTCGGCAGCAGGTCGATGGCCGAGGCGAGATAGATATCCGCTTCCAGCAGATACTCCCGGGCCAGCGCTTTCAGTTGTGACAGGCCGATCGGTTCGGCCGGGTTCAGATGCGGGGAAAAGAAGTAGCGCAGCAGTGTTTGTCGGTAGGCTTCGTTGTCGCGCCGGATCCGGAAATAGGTCATGCGACCCAACTCCAGCAACCGGGAACGATGTTGCGGGAACTCCGGGTCCAAAAGAGGATGGGCGGTGAAGGACACCGCCCAGATATCCACGTCCGTGGTCTCGCCGTTCGCGTTCTGCTTCAGCCAACTCTCGTGCATGTCACTCCGCGGGCAGGGTTGCGCGTCAGGACGGAACAGCGATCCGGCGATGGGCTAGATCATGTCCAGAACGCGTGCCATGTCGTTCTCCAGGTCTTCGTACGTCTCGCAACCGACGGCGATACGGACCAGGTCGTCAGTGATATCGGCCTGCAGGCGCTCCTCCAGCGGGATGCCCGCGTGGGTCATGCTCGCAGGGTGCTCGATCAGCGACTCGATGCCGCCCAGGCTGACAGCCAGCGCGGGAATCTCGACGTTGTTGATCAGGGTCTTGCCCGCCTCGAGGCCGCCCCGGACACCAAAGCTCATGACGGCGCCGGGACCGCGCATTTGCCGTTGGCCCAGTTCGTACTGGGGGTGGCTCTCGAGACCCGGATAGCGGATCCAGGAAACTTTCTCGTGATTCTCAAGGAAGTGTGCCAGCTTCAGGCTGTTTTCCTGCGCCCGGTCCATCCGCAGGGCGAGGCTCTTGATGCCGCGCAACACGAGCCAGGCCTGGTGGGGATCCATCGTCCCGCCAAAATTGTAGTGCACCTTCCGCAATCTCGCGAGAACCTCGGCGTCCTTGGCCACGACCATGCCGGCCACGACATCCGTGTGCCCGTTGATGAACTTGGTCATGCTGTGAAGGACGATATCGGCGCCCAGTTCCAAGGGATTTTGCAGGTAGGGCGAGGCGAAGGTGTTGTCGCAGCAGAGCAGCGCCCCTTGTTGGTGGGCGATTTCCGCGCAGGCCGCCACATCGGTCATTTTCAGGGTCGGGTTCGCGGGAGTCTCGATATAGACCAGCTTGGTATCGTCGCGCATCGCGTCAGCCACGTTCTGCGGATCCGAAGAGTCGACAAAACTGCTTTCGACGCCGAAGCGCGGGTACTCGGTTTCCAGGATCATGCGACTCGGGCCATAGAGCGATTCCGTGGCGACCACGTGCGTGCCCTGACCGAGTAGCGTGAGGTAGACCATATTCACGGCCGCCATGCCGGTCGCCGCGGCCAGACCGCCGCAGCCGCCTTCGAGCGTGGCGAGGTTCTTCTCGAGAGCCTCGGTCGTCGGATTCCCCAGACGCGTGTACTTGTAGCCGGGCTCGCCGCCGAAGCAGGCGGCTCCATGGTCGGCATCACGGAAAGCGAAAGTGGAGGTCTGGTAGATCGGAGTCGCAACGGCTCCCGTGGCCGGATCGATATGCTGGCCGGCGTGGATGATCTTGGTGTTGAGGCCGCGTTTCTCGATATCCTTCATCGTTTTCAACCTTTCCAAAGTCGGGCCGCGTCGGCGGGCGGCGAATCCGATGCCGTCGAGTCGGTGGTCCAATGAATCTTGTTCGGGGTGCTCGAGCCGCCTATAATATCGTTCGGTTCCCCGAATTTTCCAAAACCCGGATCCGGAAAACCCGGTTCCGGCCGGAGGTATCTCATGCTGTCCCGTAACATCCTGTCCCGAATGGCCCTTGCTGCCGCGCTGCTGGTACTCGTGTTGGCTGCCGGCTTGGCCGTCGCCGAAGAAAAAGCCGACCGCGTCTGGAACTACCTGCCCAGTTCCGAGACCGGAGCACAGGCGTTCCGAACTGCGCATCCGGAGTGGGATGGCCGCGGCGTGGCCGTCGCCATCCTCGATACGGGCGTCGACGCCTTCGCGCCCGGTCTGCGCGAAACCTCGACGGGCCAGGTCAAGTTGATCGCCGTGCGGGACTTCAGTACCGAGGGTGATTGGAAAACCGAAGCGGCTGAACGGGACGAATCCGGCACCGGAGCCGCGCCCGTGTTTCGCACCTCCGAGGACTACCTCCTGCGCGGAGCCGCCGGCCTGCCTGTTCCGCCGACCGCGGATCAGACGGTCTACATCGGTGTGATCGGGGAAAAAGACTTCGTCAACAACCCCAGCGTATACGATCTGAACGACGATGGAGACCACAGCGACCAATTCGGTTTCGTGGTCTATGCCGCCGATCGTGCGGCAGTGGAAGCGGCCCTGGGGGTGGGGCGCGGCTATGAAATGCTGATGGGGCTGAACGAAACGGCGGCAGCCACCGTCGCCGAGGAGCGCGCTTCGGACAGCGTCTGGGTCGTAGCGGTAGATACCGACGGTAATGGCGACCTCGCGGACGAGAATCTGCTGCGAGACTACCACATCAACTACGACGCTTTTGCCTTGGCCAGCGACAACGCGCCGGACTCGCGCGCGCTGATGGCCTGGGAACTGAATGTACGCTCCAACGAGGATTTCCTGGGCCATGCGGAGGCCCCGACCGTCGAGTTCCACTTCGACGATGGCTCGCATGGCTCCCACTGTGCGGGCATTGCGACCGGCCACAATGTCAGTGGACAGGAGGGCCTGGACGGCGGGGCGCCCGGCGCCTGGCTGGTTTCGCTGAAGCTGGGTGACAATCGCCTGGCCGGCGGCGCGACCCGCACCTCGAGCATGCGCAAATGTTTCGAGTGGGCCGCGGATTTCGAAGAGAAGTGGGGCATCCCCGTCGTCATCAACATGAGCTTCGGCATCGATTCGGTCGAAGAGGGCGACGACCAGATGGGTCAGTGGCTGAACGACAAATTGCGTGAGACGCCGGGATTGTACATTTGCACCAGCGCCGGAAACTCCGGTCCCGGCCTGTCCACGGTCGGGTTACCGGCCACGGCCTGGAGCGTGATCAGTGTCGGAGCTTCGTTGTCCGTTGCTTCGGGCGCCGACCTGTACAACGCCCGTATGGATCGCAACACGCTGTTCAATTTCTCCAGTCGCGGTGGCGAGACCGCCAAGCCGGACGTCGTCGCGCCCGGATCGGCCCTCAGCACCGTGCCCGGCTATGTCGACGGCATGGCTCGTTTCAACGGTACCAGCATGGCCTCGCCGCAAACCGCGGGTGCGGTTGCCTGCCTGGTCGGTGCCGCACAGGCCGAAGGACTGGAGATCCATTGGGGCATGGTGAAGCGGGCCCTGATTGCGGGCGGCTCGCCCATTCCCGGGCTGAGTCTGCTGGATCAGGGGGGCGGTCTGGTCAATACCGGGGCTGCCTGGAAGGTGTTGCAGAAGCTGGCCCGGAGCGAATCGGCGCATGACATTCTGTGGTACGACATCGAGACCACCTGTCCTTTGCAGGAAGACGGCATTTCGGATGCGGCCTACTGGCGTACGCCGGGCGGGGCGCCGGTGGCTCCGGAGCGCGTGACCTTCCGCGTGCGGCCCGTCTTTCATCCCGACCTGGGACCGGACCGGAAGGATGCCTACTTCCGCAGCTTTTCCTTCAAGAGCGAAGCACCCTGGTTGAAGGTCGTGTCCGGCGACCGCTACCTTCGCGGCGATATGGCCATGAGCGTGGTCTGCGAGTATGACGGCAGGAAGCTGCAGCGGCCCGGTTCGCATGAGGCCCGCGTCATCGCCAGCCTCGACGGAGGTGACCTGAGTGGTTTGGCCGCGCGCGAATTTTCGCTCTGGAACACCGTCGTGGTCGGCGATCCGGTCGGAGCCGAGAGCGGCTTCATGAAGGTCTACGAGGGCAAGGATTTGGCCCAGAGTTGTGTCGATCGCTACTATGTGAACGTTCCGGCCGGTGCTTCGGCGATGCGCGTGCGTCTGGAAGTCAGCCAGGATGTGGGCTCGAAGTCCGGCGCTGCCGCCCTGATCGGGATCAACAATCCCGAGGGGCATCATCGCGGGGGCTTCACCGGTTATGCTACACCCGACGATCATCCGATTCGCGATGCCGTGGTCCTGGGGGACGAACTGTACCCTGGAATCTGGGAAATCGATATCCAGGGCCGGATCACGGCCCGGGATCTGACGGACTACCGTTTGACGATCTCGTTCGACGGCTACGACGTGGATCCGGTCGAGCTGACCAGCCTGAAGAGGCCCGAACCCGGCAAGAGCGCCTCTGCCGCGCTAACCGTCACCCGCGCCTTCCCCGGAGTTTTCCGCGGGAAAGCTTCTGCGGCGCTGGAGGGCTTCACCAAGAGCGAAGCCATCGAGGTGAGCGAGACGGACGAGTGGACGATGTCCTTCCAACTCGATGCGGCCACGCCGCGCGCTTCGTTCCACCTGTTGATGGACAAGAAGACCGGCAACTACTTCACCGACTGCGCGGTGAACATCCTGGACAGCTCGGGCAAGTCCGTACGCAATGGCTCCTTTGAGGGGCTGGAAGCCGATACGGGCGTTCGTCTGCCTGCGGGCGTGGCCAGTGCTACGTATACGCTGCAAGTGGTCGGTGCTTTCGCAATCGCCGAGGATCAGGAGAGCTGGGGCTTTGACCTGGAGCAGAAGTTCCATCTGGCAACACCGCTGCGCGGTTCGATCCAACGTGCCGGTGGTGGTGACCTGCGCCTGTACTGCGGCGTACCGACGGACCTGAAGGTGAAGTTCGACGGCGACTGGCCCGCGGCGCCCGACGGCATGGCCACTTTCGGCACGATTCGTTTCGAGGACTCGCATACCGACGACCGTCGCCCGGGTGACCAGACGGGACGCCGCGTGCTCGAGGTGCCGGTGCGGGTCGAATCGTGACACCCGCTGCGATCCGGAATCGCCCCGCTACCGGACCTTCCCTCGGGGAGGTCCGGCCGTGAGTGTTCTGACCACCTCCGGTGTGGAAGCTCTGATCACCGCGCAGGAAGCCGAGCACGGTCCCGGCACGAGGGTTCTGGAAGCGGGCTGCGGCCGCTTCAAGCACTTCGCCTACCCCGAGACGATGAAGATCGCCGGGCTGGATATTTCGGCGGATCAACTGGAGCGCAACCAATACGCCGACGAGACCTTCCTGGGTGACGTGCAGACCTTTGAACTGGACCGCCAATTCGATGTCGTCGTTTCGATTTTCGTACTCGAGCACGTGGACGATCCCGAGGCCGCGCTGGACAACATGCTGGCCTGGACCCGGCCTGGCGGCCTGCTGGTGCTGGCAGTTCCCAATGCCCTGTCGGTCAAGGGTCTGGTGACCAAGTTCACTCCCTTCTGGTTCCATCATCTGGCCTACAAACTGATCTATCGCGTCGAGTACTCGATCTTCCCGACGACGTTGAAGTTCTGTATCGCACCGGGCGCCCTGAAAAAGCGATTGGCCGAGCACGAGGTCGTTCACGAGGAGTATGGCGAGGAGAAGCTGGCCGAACCCTTCCACCTGCTCTATCGAGGAGCGATGGGATTGCTCCGGATCCTTTCGTTGGGCCGATGGCACCCGGAGCGTTCGAACTATCAACTGGTGATCCGGAAGAGGTCCTGACAAGGCTAGGTACGAGCCGTACGTTCCAGGATGGCGGCCAGTTGGTCCATGTGCGCTGCGCGGTCGGCGTGCTGCTCGGCCCATCGGCGAGCGGAGGACCGCGACGCGTCGGGTAGATCCTGCGCTCGCAGCAAGCCTGCCAGCAGTGCTTCGGGAGTCAGATCAGGCACGACCACGCCGGTCTGGCCGTCCACGATCATTTCGGGGATGCCGCCAACCGCGGTACCGACCAACGGGATTCCGGCGGCCAGAGATTCCAGCGCCGCCATCGGACCGTTTTCGTACCACTGCGAAGGCAGTACGGTGAATACGGCGCGCGCCAGCGCCTGCCGCAGTCCCTCGATGTCCAGCGCACCGAGGAACTCGAAGGTCTTCAGGCGCAGGGCCTGGGCGTGTACCTGCAGATTGCCTTCGCAGGGACCGCTGCCGGCAACGAGCAGCTTCAAGGGCCGCTGCCGGATCGTTCCCGCCTCGTAGCCCTCTTCCCACAGTTTTTGCGCATCCAGCAGGGTGCGCAGCCCCTTCTCCTTCGAGATACGTCCGAAATACAAGTAGGAGTCCTGCTCCGCGGCGGGGATCGATTCCGGGCGCCAGAAATCCAGATCGACGAAATTCGGCAGGTGCTGTAACCGCTGGGCGGGATAGCCCCATTCGGCGTATTTGCGACGGTAGAAATCGCTGGGACAGAGAAAGCGTTGGATCGTGGCAGGATAAATTCCGAGCATTCGTTGGTAAAAGGTCTCGGCAGCAGCCAGGAACGAAGCGGGGCGCGAGTCCTTCACGCACTTTCCCAATACCGCCTGATGCAGTTGACCGCCGCGACATCGTTCACAGATCTTCCCGTCGCGCATCATGTGGATCGCCGGACAGAGCAATCGCAGGTCGTGCAGGGTCATCGCGGCCGGAATTCCGTGACGCTGCAGCACAGGCAGGATCGAGGGGCTGAGGTGATGATAGATGTTGTGCAGATGCGCCACGTCGGGCCGGCAGTCGCGGATCAGACGATCCAGCTTGTCGGCAGCCTCGCGATTCCAGACCAATGACAGCGCGTCACCGAGGGCGCCGCTCCCCAGGCGCGGCGTACTGTAGTCCCGGGCACGGACGAAATATTTCGACCAGGGGCTGGGCCGGGCTTCCTCGTCCGCGATCGCGAACGGAATGACCTCCCAGCCGCGCGCCGCCAGATCCTCTTCTTCCTGGACGAGATAGCGCCCCACCCCGCCGGCGCGGCCCCGGTCGTGGTAGAACTTGTTGATCAGTAGGATCTTGCGCTTGGCCATGGCGTTCCGTCGTTGTGCCGCGTCCGCGGCGAATCGTTCCGATGCTTCCACAGTCAACCTTCGGCCATTCCTGCCGATAGTTCCAGTGGGAATTCAACGTTGCCGTCCCGCGAAGAGGGCGGGCAGCCACGGGCCATCCGGGAAACCGGCAACGGAATCGATCCGCTGCGGCAAGGGAGTCGATGCGCACCTTCTGGAAACGGTTGAACTACTTCACCCACACGCGGGTCTTTCTGCGCGTGATTCCCGTCGTGTTCGTGACCGTCCTGGCGGTGGGTGCCTTCTCGCTCGCCGTTTTCCTGGGCAACCTGAACGAACAGTCGGCACTGCATCATCAAAACGAGATGGATGTTTTCGAGAGTAGCCTGCGTCACCGCGCGAGCCTGGAAGCCATGACCATCGAGTCGTGGAAGGAAAAGAGCTGGAGCCGGATCGGAGGCGGGCCGGGTTGGGCACCGGAACAGCTCGAAATAGCGCGCCAGAGCTGGCTTGAACATGTGACGGAATTTCCGCTCGTCGGGGCGGCGGCGCTGGTGTCGGCGCAGGGGACGTCCACCTCACCCCAGGTACGCCGTGCGTTCCGTGATTCGCTGAACAACGTGGCGAACCACCGGATTCTGGACGCTTGGCTGGAAGGACACCGGGATCTGTTGCTTCCGAATCTGGATCTGGCATCCTGGTGCCGAACACACCGTCCGGAAGAACTGTTGCGGATCGACGGTGATCTCTTTCATACGACCTACCTGCTGCCACCGGTCCTGGTCCAGGTTTCCGAAGTCGGGGCCTCGCGCGCCGGTCGCTCTTCGCGGCATGCGTTGTTGCCGGTGCTGGTCCGCAATCGCCGCCAGGGCGGTCGAAGCGATCCGATGCCGGGTGCCGAATCGGATCGCGCACCGGCCTGGAGCGAAGCCAGTACGCACGGCGTTTTCTTTCTCGATCTGAATGCGCTGGTTCAGGAACTGCCGTTGCAGGATTGGTGGTGCGCACTCGGCCAGGACGGTCTGGTTCTGGGCTCGCGGACGGGAATGCCCTATGCGGGTATCCATCTGTGCGATCAACCCGAGTTGAATCAGGTCGGGATATTCGATGAACTCTCCGGCGCGGACCTGAACCAATGGATCGAGGCCCCCTGGACCGGTACCGATTCCCAGTTGATCGGCTGGCGCCAGACCCCATGGATGGTCACCGCTTCGCGGCCCGGGAAATTGCCGATGTCCCTGCTGATCGCGCGTCCGGCCAGCGGTGTCAAGGCGGTTGCGGTGCGCTACATCGTGGCGATCCTGGCGGTGGCACTGGTCGCCCTGCTCGGGTCATTCATCGGCATCGCCCAGGTGATGAAACCCTTCTCCCTTCGACTGAACTCGGTGTCCCACAATATGGAACGCCTGGCTGAAGGCGACTACTCGATCCGGATGCAGCCGGGTCGGTCCAATGAGGTCGAGCAGCTCGTTGCCTACTTCAACACCATGGCCGGCAGCCTGGACGAGACCAATCGCCAGCTGGGAGAGAAAACCGGGCGACTGGCCACCGCGCTGCACGATTTGCGCGCCCTGGACAAGGCCAAGGATGATTTTCTCGTGTTGATTTCGCATGAGGTGCGTACGCCGTTGACCTCGATCATGGGCGGCATCGACTACCTGAAATCCACGATCGGGCGATGCGAGGAGTCATTGCGGGAAGCTCTGGAGTCCATGAATCTGGGCGAGATCACCGAGATCATGGACCACAGTGCGGGCCGATTGCGCGACTTCATGAACGACGCGATCCAGATGATCTCGATCCAGAACACCGACCGCGAACTGAAGCTGCAGGCCGTGCCGGCGGGCGAGCTCCTGTCCGCGTGCCTGACACCGTTGCGCGAACGAATCGAGCAGCGGGGGCTGGAGTTGGAGTTCGAGTTGGACGAAGAAGGCGATTGGGAACTGCTGTGCGATGTCGAGGTGCTCCAGGTGGCTCTGGGGCGGATTCTGGACAATGCCATC
>JANTGJ010000014.1 GCA_024762975.1 Candidatus Krumholzibacteriia bacterium | reverse complement strand
AGAATCGAAAAGCGACCCCACGACCGAACCCCACCCCGCCCATTCCGCCCAGGCCTCCGCCGATGCATCGACCGCGGTCGCGGTAGCGCCCGCGCCGGCATCGCATTCGGCGCAGGCGGTGGATGCCGGCGCCGCCCACGCCGCGGAAGACGCATTTCGGGCGGCGATGGAGGTTGACCACGAAACCACCGCGAAAGACGCGTTTGTCGAGTCCCTGAAGTCCCACACCAAGGCCGGACCGCACCCGAGCACACGTGGCCTCTCGACCGATCCGGCCGGTATCCGCAGTCAGGTTGCCCAGCAGGTGGCATCGCGGGCGACCGGTGCCGCTGGAAATGAGTCCATGACCCTGAAACTGAATCCCGAACACCTCGGACGTGTGGAGGTTCAGCTCCTCGGTCGCGATGACCACCTGCAGGTCGTCCTGACGGCTTCGAGCCGGGAAGCGGATCACGCGTTGCGCGACGGACTGAAGGAACTTGCCGATGGAATCGTGGAACGCTCCGGACGGTGGCAGCACGTCGAGGTAAAGGTCGAATGGAAGGATTCCGGCGTCCGGCGGTACGAAGGCAACGAACCGGAGGACGCTTCCGAGAAAAACGAGAATCAGCAGCGGCAGCACCGGGAGGATCGCCACGGCGGCTCCGGTCGCGACGAATCCGCTGAAACGGCCCGGTCCTGGGCTGAATTTCCCGGGGAGTTTGAGTGATGCCGATCCAAGGAATTACCGATGGCTACGGGGCGGTTGCCGGGGCGCAGGAGAGAAATACCTCCGAAGTCGGCAAACTGGATTTCATGTCCCTGCTGGTTGCGCAGATCAAGAACCAGGACCCGATGAGCCCGATGGACAATGCCGAATTCACGGGACAGATCACCCAGTTCACGATGCTCGACGAACTGTCCGAGATGAACGACAAGTTGCAAGAGAACACGATGATGGTGGCCTCGGCCAACAACACCGCGTTGTTGGGCCTGGTCGGCAAGGACGCCACGGTTGAAGGCAACCGCCTGACGGTCACGGACGGCGTGGCCACGGGAAACAAGCTGGCCTGCGACGGCCCCGGCACCGCCGAAATCAACGTGCTGGATTCGAACGGAAACGTCGTGGACACGATTCACACCACGGTCCAGCAGGGCTTGAACGACATCACCTGGGACTGCGCACTCGAAGACAGTGAAATGGCTGCCGACGGTCAGTACACGCTCGAAGTATCGGTCGTGAACGACGAGGTCGACGTCAATGCGATCACCCTGATTACCGGGCCGGTGGACGGCCTTCGATACGACAACAACGTAGGAGTCATCACCGTCGACGGTGAGGACTACTACGTCTCCGAGATTTATCAGATCAGCTAGGACTCGGCTCCGCAAGGAGCACAACGACCCAAAGGGGAGGATCCCATGTTCAAGTCCCTGTACTCCGGAGTTTCCGGTCTGTCGGCCAACCTGACGAACCTGGATGTGATCGGCAACAACATTGCCAACAGCAACACCACGGGCTTCAAGTCCGGGCGCGTCACGTTCAACGAAATGCTGACGCAGACGATGCGTTCGGCCAGCCGGCCGGTCAGTGGCGGGCTGGGCGGTACCAATCCGCAGCAGGTGGGATTGGGAACGCAGGTCGGCAGTATCGACACGAACTTCAACCAGGGAAATTTCATGACCACGGGCAAGAAGACCGATCTGGCAATCCAGGGCTCGGGATTCTTCATCCTCAGCGACGGGGCAAGCAAGGTCTACACCCGCGCGGGTGTCTTCGGCCTGGACAGCCAGAACGTCCTGGTCAATCCGTCGACCGGTTTGCGCGTGCAGGGCGTAATGGCGGATGCCGAGGGTGTGCTGGGGACCGGTCCGATGGAGGACATTTTCATCGATCCGAGCCTGGTCGTGCCGGCCAGCCCGTCGAGCTCCGTGCAGCTGATGGGAAACCTGGACAGTGGTTCGGACGCCCAGGGAACGGTTCGCGAAAGCGCCTCGTTCCTGGCTGCCGCCGACACGAACGATCGGATCCTGGACATGAGTGGGCAAATGGATGGTCCGCTGGGCCTGCATATCGGGGATGAGATCCGGATCGACGGGCGGGGAGCCGGCTCGGGCACCCCGATTTCCACTGAGACCATGACCGTAGCGGAAGATACCACCTATGGCGACATCGTGGCCTGGGCGAACTCGGCGATGAGCGGCGTCACGATCGCGATCGGTACCCACGGAGAGCTGGAAGTCACCAACAGCACCGGCGAGGATATCCAGAGTTTCTCGCTGGCCTCGGGCTCGAATGCCGAGTTCAACGACAACTTCGCCCTGCCATCGACCATCGCCAACGGAGATACCGCGGTCAGCGCGGAACTGCGCGCCTATGCCGATTCCACGGATCTGCTGTCCGAGCTGTACAGCGCCGGAGGCGACCCGTTGGGAATCGACCTGTCAGCGCCCCCGGCCCAGCTGGAACTCGGTGGAACGGTCAACGGGGAACAATTGCAGACCGTCACGATCGACGTGACTGCCGCCACCACCCTGTCCGACTTGATGCAGGAGATCCAGTTCGGCATGGGAATCAATACGACCCCCGTCGCCATCAGTGACGAAGGCCAGATCGTGGTCTCCGGCGATGCCGGACTGGACAACGCGATCGGGGATATTTCCCTGGCCGAAGTCGGCACGGCCAATGCGGTCCTGGATGAAGTGTTCTCCTTCAACGAGACACAGCAGGCATCCGATCAGCAGACGTTCTCGATGGCCACGACGATCTACGATTCCCTCGGCGGCGAGCACACGATCTCCTTCGAATTCGAGAAGGTCGCCGGACTGAACGAGTGGGTCTGGACCGCCAACATGGAGGGCAACGCTACGATCACGTCCGGGTCCTCGGGTCGTGCGTTCTTCGACGAGAACGGTGCGATCTCGAACTTCATGTTCCACGACGATTCCGGGGGAATCACGATCCAGCCCGAGACCACGGGAAACGAGGGTGCACAGCCCCTGACCCTGGCCATCGACTACGGCGAGATCGGTTCCCTGACCGGCCTGACGCAGTTCGAGGGTTCCGGCAACCTGCAGTCGATCGCCGATGGATACGGAACCGGGTCGCTGGTGGACTTCAACATCGATCAGAGCGGCGTCATCACCGGGATCTTCACGAACGATACGATGCGTAACATCGCGCAGATCGGTATCGCTCAATTCAGCAATTCGAACGGTTTGATGCGTGAAGCGAACAACACCTACCGGCGCAGCGGCAACTCGGGTCAGGCGGTGGAAAGCTTCGCCGGCACCGGCTCCGGCATCACCCTGGTACCGGGCGCCCTGGAGACGAGCAATGTCGATCTGGCGGCTGAATTCACCAATCTGGTCGTTGCCCAGCGTGCCTTCCAGGCCAACAGCCGCGTGATTACGACCGCCGACCAGGTCATGCAGGAACTGGTCAATCTGATCCGCTAGTTCGGCGGGCGGTCCATGATCCGGGCACCCGGACCGGCTCCGAGAACGCGATTTCGCAGGATCGGAGCCGTCTCTTTTCCCGGGGCAAACGGAGTTAGGAGCTAAAGTCCATGATCAAACTCACGAAACTGAATGGGAGAGAGTTGGTGGTAAACGCCGATCTCATCGAATTCATCGAGAGTACTCCGGACACGCTGGTCAGTCTGACGACCGGGCGCAAAATCATGGTTCTGGAGGAACTCGACGATGTGATCCGCAAGGCCGTCGGCTACCGGACCAAGGCTCGCATCTATCCGGTGCCCGCCGGCGGATCCGGATCGGTTTTCGAAGGGTGATGTCCGCGACGCGGCAACCGTCGGGAAACCGGGACGGGTAAGATAGGGGACTGAAGTTGGATATCGCGACAATTCTAGGCCTCGCCGTGGCATTTGGACTCATCGTCTGGTCCATCCTGTTGGGTGGCTCCCTCGGCGGTTTCATCGACATGCCTTCGGTCGCGGTCGTGATTGGCGGCACCATCGGTGCTCTGCTCGTCAGTTTCCCGCTTCCGAAGTTCCTCTCGATGGCCATGATCTTCAAGAAGACCTTCCTGTTCGCCCTCGATGAGCCCGATGGCGTGATCGAAAAGATGGTCAAATATGCCGAGCGGGCGCGCCGCGAAGGCATGCTCGCTCTGGAGGAGGATTCCGAGAACGAGACGGACCCGTTCCTGCGCAAGGGGCTGCGATTGGCCGTCGACGGCACCGATCCCCAACTGCTGGAAAAGATTCTGGAAACCGATGTCGAACAGATCGAGAACCGGCACTCCGAGGGCGCAAAGATTCTCAGCACGGGCGGTACGTTCGCTCCGGCCTTTGGCATGATCGGTACGCTGATCGGCCTGGTCAACATGCTCGCGAACCTCTCGGATCCGACTCAGATCGGTGCCGGTATGGCGACCGCCCTGATTACCACATTCTACGGTGCGGTTGTGGCCAACGTCGTCTTCCTGCCGCTGTCAACGAAGCTCGAGACGCGTTCGAAAGAGGAAATGGTGATCAAGGAAATGATCATCGAGGGCATCATGGCGATCCAGAGCGGAGATTCGCCTCGGATCGTCGAAGAGAAGCTGAAGTCGTTCCTGTCACCGACCGAGCGCAAAAAGGTCGAGGGCGGCAAGGAAAGCGAAAAGGCCGCTTGATCGAACCGCGGGGCTGTTTGTTGGGCGACCGGCCCTGATTCCGTATCCGGTCTGACCGGTGGGTGAACGGCGGCCGAGGGTTCCGGGGAGATCGTTTTGGCGAAGAAACAGAAAAACATCATCATCAAGCAGGGGCTGGACGATTGGGTCATGACCTACGGGGACATGATGAGCCTGCTGCTTACTTTTTTCGTCCTCATCGTCTCATTCTCGTCGATGCAGCAGACCAAGTTCGAACAGGCCGCCAGTTCTCTTCACGGCGCCTTTGGCGTACTGTCCACCGCGGAATCCGTCATTACCTTCGAGCAGCCGCTGGTTCCGAACCACAACCCGACCGATGAAGAGGCCGAGGCCATCTACGAGGTCCGCAGCGTCGAACGTTTCCTGCTCGAAAAGGGGCAGGACGACCAGATCCAGATCGAGATCAAGAAGGACGGAATCCTGTTCCGAATCGAGGCGCCGTTCCTGTTCGAATCCGGGACCGCTCGTCTGAAATCCGCCTCTCTCGAGACCCTGAAAAAAATGGACGCGCTGTTCAGGAAATTTCCCTACCAGATCCGCGTCGAGGGGCATACGGACAATGTTCCGATGCACTCGAAATTCTTTGACAGCAATTGGGAGTTGTCTGCCGGGCGCGCGGTATCGGTGGCACGATACTTCCAAGGACAGGGTATGCCGCCGGAGCGGATCTCGGCCACCGGATACGGCGAATTTCGTCCCATCGCGGATAACGCGACCGCTGAAGGAAGGGAAAAGAACCGTAGAGTGGAGATTTTCCTGCAATTGAAGAAGGAAGATCTGGCCCGGAGCAACCAGTTGCCTTTCGAGAAACCGTCGGAATCGAAGCTGGTTACTCCGGCTGATCCCGCCGGAACGAAACCACCGGCGACAGAAAAGAAACCGGTGCGGCCAATAATCAACCCGGTGACCGAGCGCCTGGCGGCGCCGATCCAGAGCAAACGATCACAAGGAGCGGAATGATGGCGGACGAAAAAGACGAAGCGGCCGAAAGCGGAGGCAAGCCCGGACTGCTGGAGAACAAAGCGATCCTGCTGGGTGGTATCGTCATCGTGCAGGCGGTCGTAGCCATTGCCCTGACGCAGTTCCTGATCGTGCCCAAACTGGGAATCCAGGATGCGCAGATGAGTCAGCCCACCGAGGAAGAGTCCGCCGTCGAGATGCCCGAGATGGGTGTGCTGGTCGATCTGGAGGAGATCATCGTCACCCTGCGGTCCGAGACCAAGAGGCCACGGTACCTGCGCACGAACATCAACCTCGAGGTAAAGGACCAGATTGCGGCCGATATCGTCGCTCAGCGACTGCCGCAACTGCGTGACATCGTGATCATGGTGATTTCGGACAAGACCCCGGAGGACCTGTCCAGCGCGGAGGGAAAGAAAGGGATCCGGGACGAGATTTTTCGGCGCATCGACGAGCGCATGCCGCCGGGAATCCTGATGAACGTGTATTTCTCGGACCTGGTCGTACAGTAACCATGCGGGAGACGCAGTGACGGAACCTCAAGACATCCAGGGCGACGACAGCCTCGACGAGATGGACGATCTGGATCTCGACGCCGCGATCGGCGCGGCCGAGAACCTCGTCGGTGAGGTCGATGACGGTTTGGGTGTCGACCTGGACCAGGTGATGAACGCCGATTCGGGAGACGAGTCGCTCCAAGGGGGGCCGCGGCGATATGATTTCAACCGTCCCCACAACATCTCGCGCTCGTTCGAGCATACCCTGCAGGCGATCGGCGAGGCCTTCGCCAAGACCGGAACCATCGATTTCACGAGCCTGCTGCGAATGACCACCACGGTCGAGTTCAAAGGGTTGCGCCAGAGTACCTTCGCCGAGTATCAGGCCGAATTGCCGAATCCAACCTGCGTCTCGATGGTGACGATGGCGCCGTTGAAAGGCACGAGCCTGGTCTACATCGACCTGGGTCTTTGCTATGTTTTCCTGAAAAAGCTGATGGGCGGGGTCGCCGATGCCGAGGATACCCTGCGCGAGTTCACGGAGATCGAACGGGGAATCAATGCCGGCCTGGTGAGTCGCTTTACCGAGATCTTCCGCAAGGCGACTGCCAAGCGGGTGGAAATCGAACCGGGCTTCCTCGGTCTGGAAAACAATCCGACCTACGTTTCGGGCATCGCCGAGGGTGAGATGCTGATCGTAATGAAGTTCCAGGTCTGCCTGGACACGATCGAAGGACCGGTCGAGCTGGTTTTCCCGCTTTCGGCCTTTACCCCGGTCAAGGACATCTTCGATCCCCAGGATGTGGTGGACCTGCGCAACGCGGACGAGTTGAGGGAAGACCGCCGCCATGTGCTGAAAATGATTCAGGGAGCGGACTGTGAAGTGATGGTCCAGCTTTCGGAAATCGACACGACTCTCGAGGAGATCGTGAACCTCAAGGTCGGGGATATCATCAACCTTCCCCAGGGCGTCGATGCTCCGCTGAAGGTATTCATCGAGGGACAGCCGGCCTGGATCGGTGAGGCTGGCCGGATCGGGCAGAATCGTGCCGTCAAACTGCGAACCAAGACCGCCAAGGAGTAGCTCGAGATGACCACGGACGAAATCAAGGTCACGGAAGAAAACACCGCCGGAACGCCCGACGCTACCCGGGAGATGGATGCTGAATCGCAGGCCCTGCTGGAGGATCTGGCGGGAGATGTGCCTGACGCTGCGAATCTGGATCTGCTGCTGGACGTCAATTTGAAGATCAGTGTCGAATTGGGGCGTAGCCAGCTCAAATTCCGCGACGTTCTGAATCTCGCGAACGGTTCGGTGATCGAATTGGTCCGGCAGACCAGTGAACCGGTGGATATCCTGGTCAATGGCGATCTGCTGGCGACGGGGGAGGTCGTGGTGATCGATGATCACTTCGCGGTCCGGATCACGAAACTGTTGAACCGCGTCGAACGTCTGAAGAAGGTACTGTAATGCACTTCCTGGCCGCCGCTGCGCCGGATCCCGCGGCTGCCCTGCTGAGCAGTCACGGCGGAACCTGGTGGCAGACCGCCGGTGGACTGCTGGTGGTTTTCGGGCTACTGGTGGTCTGCATGAAGCTGCTGGGGCGTTTCCAGCGCCGTCAATCCCAGGGCCGCGCTTCGATCGTCGCCGTCTGGAATCTGGGTCCGCGTCGCGAGATGCAGATCCTTCGTCTGGATGACGAGATTCACACGATCTACCGCCACGACGGGGCGATGGTGGTGTTGAAAAAGGAGTCCCTGGCAAGCTGGGAGGCATCCAAGGGGAGAGTTGAGATGCCGCCGACGCCCGCATCCCCCGCAAGCCTCCTGAGGCGATTCCTGCCGGGTGCCGGTACTTCAGGACAGGAACCGGCGTCAGCGACCCGCCGCAGTGCGTCCGCCCGCGCCTGATTTCATGCTGGTCAGTTCCTGACCGCCCTCCTTCATGAATCTGATCCGCTTTCTGATCGCCTGCCAGAACCGGTGGGCGATCCCGGTTTTTGGAAACTCCTTTATTTACATGATATCAATCAATTAGACCGTTCTCGGCCACCGTTCCTACTGCACGTCGCTGGCACATCCATTGCCTAGTTCCTCCGTCAGTACTGCAACCTCCATTTTCGGCCGAGGAAAAAATGCACCGCAATACCCTGAACCTGAACTGGATCCTGCTCGCGATGCTGGGCGCCTTGGCGGTCTCGATCTGTCTGCCGGGCAACGTGTTCGCCCAAGAGTCGGCAACCGGCGCCATCGAGCCGATCGCGCTACCCCAGGGCCCCGGTTCGCTCACCCTCAGTCTGGATGGCGTCACCGGGCCGGCCGGCATGGATTCGGCGCTGAAGATCGTCATTTTGATGACGGTCCTCTCCATGGCGCCCGCCTTCCTGGTCCTGCTGACCAGCTTTACGCGGATCGTCATCGTCCTGGGATTCCTGCGGCAGGCGATCGGCACCAATCAGGCGCCGAACAACCAGATCATCATCGGGCTGGCTCTCTTCCTGACCGTGGTCATCATGTCGCCGGTACTGCATCAGATGAACGAAGACGCCCTGCAGCCCTTTCTGGCCGAGGAAATCAGCCAGGAAGAGGCGCTGGTAAAGGTCCAGGCACCGCTGAAGACCTTCATGCTGGGGCAGGTTCGAGAAAAGGATCTCGGCCTGTTCCTGGAATTGACCGAAACCGAAGCGCCGGATTCCCCTTCCGACCTGCCGATGATGGTCGTGATCCCGAGCTTCGTGATCAGCGAGTTGAAGACCGCGTTCCAGATGGGATTCATCCTGTTCATTCCATTCCTGATCATCGACATGGTGGTCGCTTCGGTTCTGATGTCCATGGGTATGATGATGCTGCCGCCGGTGCTGATCAGTTTGCCCTTCAAAATTCTTCTCTTTGTCCTGGTCGACGGCTGGTACCTGGTGGTGCGCTCGTTGATGCAGGCATTCCAGTAGGGAGACCTCGATGAGCCCCGAATCCGTGATCGAGATCGGAACCCAGGCCATGCGCACGGTAATCCTCGTGGCCGGGCCGATGCTGCTGTCCGGGATGATCGTCGGTCTGGCAATCTCGATATTCCAGGCCGCTACCCAGATCAACGAGATGACGATGACCTTCGTGCCGAAGATCCTGACGGTCTTCGTGGTGCTGATCCTCAGCCTGCCCTGGGCCATCAACCAACTGACGAGTTTTACGACGGCGATGTTCGCGCGCATCGCCGCCATGTGAGGCGATCTTGCAGTTCGACCTGAACATCAACCTGATGGCGGTAACTGCCTCGCTGGCAGTTCGTTTTGCGGTCCTGACGGCGACCTTGCCGCTCCTGGATCTGCGCAGTGTGCCTCCGCTGTGGCGGGTTGCGATGGCCTTCTGTTTCGCCGGCGCCCTAGCGCCCGGCGTGGCCGCCACCCTGCCGGCCGGTGGGGTGGACCTCGGTTGGCAGATCCTGACCATCGAAGCGATCCGGTCGCTGGTCGTCGGACTGCTGCTGGGCTTCGCCATCAATCTGGTTTTCACGACGGTGCGCATGGCCGGATCGATCGCCGGCATGCAGATCGGATTCGCGATCGTCAACGCCTTCGATCCGATGAGCAACTCCCAGGTCTCGGTCATCTCGCAGTTGTACTACCTGCTGGCCGTACTCCTGTTCTTCGTGACCGGAACCCACCACATCCTGATCAGCTCGATGTTTCAGTCCTGCGTGGTCGTTCCCCCGTTCGGGAGCCTGGATCCTTCCGCCGGCGCCTGGGTCCTGCTCAAGGAATTCGGAACCGTTTTTTCGATTGGATTCCGCATCGCCGCACCGGTGGTGCTGGTGTTGCTGCTGGTCAGCGCCTCGATGGGCGTCATCGTCAAGACGGTGCCGCAGATCAACGTCCTGATCGTGGGCTTTCCGATCAAGATCGCCGTTGGCCTGGTGACGCTGGGCGCAAGCCTGGTCTTCTACCGGACCATCGTGATGCAGATGTTCGTCGGCATGCAGGATCAATTGACCGGCCTGTTGCTGGCCATGCGCTGAACGAAATTCTAGCACTCATGCCGGTGGATACCGGCCGACCCCAACCGCCCGGCTCGGGCCCAGGAGGTGAGCGATGGCTGAAGAGAGCAGTGGCGAACGCACAGAGAAAGCGACGGATAAACGGCGCGAAGAAGCGAGAAACAAAGGTACGGTGGCCCGAAGCCAGGAGGTGACCGGCGCACTCATCCTTTTGGTCGGTATGACCGTCCTGGTGGCCTCCTCAGCCCATTTCGCCCGGGTTCTGGGCTCCAATACCACGTATCTGCTCTCCCAGGCACATGTCCTGGCCCCCAGCAACCAGTTCGGGGTCCGGGAATTGCTGTCCGCGAACCTGGAGAACATCGTATCGGCTTTGGCGCCCCTGTTGTTGGCGGTCCTGATCGCCGCTGTCGGTTCGAATGTGATGCAGGTCGGTTTTCACGCCAGCGCCGAAGCCCTGGCTTTCAAGGCCGACAAGCTGAATCCGGTTTCGGGGATGCAGAAGTTCTTCCGCAAACAGGCGTTTTTCGACCTGCTGAAGAATCTGTTCAAGATCGCCGTCATCGCGTTGCTGGCGTGGGCCGTGATCAGTGCGTCGATGGGTAAGCTGGCCGCGGTTTCGTTGTTTTCGATTCCCGACATCGTCGGTGAGGGCAAGCACGAATTCGTCAAACTGATCTCGGTGCTGATTCTTTTTACCTCGATCGTCGCGATTGCGGACTGGTTCTGGCAGAAGCATCAGTACGAAGAGAACCTCAAGATGACCAAACAGGACCTGAAACAGGAGTTCAAGGATATCGAGGGTGATCCGCAGATCAAGGCCAGGGTGCGAGGTCTGCAGTTCGAGATGGCCCGCAAACGGATGATGGCCGAGGTGCCCACCGCGGATGTGGTGATCACCAACCCGACGCACTTGGCGATCGCGCTGAAGTACATGCCGGGACAACCGGCTCCGATCGTGGTGGCCAAGGGACAGGATGAACTGGCCCAGAAGATCAAGAAGATCGCGCGCAAGGCACGGGTGCCGGTGATGGAGAACAAACCATTGGCCCGGGCCCTGTACAAGGAAGTCCAGGTCGGGAAGATGATTCCCGAGAGCTTCTTCCAGGCTGTGGCCGAGATTTTGGCCTACGTCTATCGACTCAAGAAGTCCTGATAGAAGGGATTGCAAGTGCAGCAGGATTCGGTCATCGGCAGGGATCTGGTACTGGCCAACAGCAATGTGCTGAGCGCGGCTGCCGTGCTGGCCATTCTGGGCATGATGGTCGTGCCGGTGCCGGCGATCATGCTGGACATGATGCTGACCTTCAGCATGGCCTTCGCCGTGACCGTTCTGCTCGTTTCGCTGTATCTGAAGGAACCGCTGCAATTCTCCAGCTTTCCATCGCTGTTGCTGATCCTGACACTGCTTCGACTCTCTTTGAATGTGGCCTCGACGCGGTTGATCCTGAGCAAGGGCTCGGCAGGACAGGTGATCCAGAGCTTCGGTGATTTCGTGGTGGGCGGAAACTACGTCATCGGTGTCATCGTGTTCAGCATTCTCGTGGTGATCAACTTCATGGTCATCACCAAGGGTTCGGGCCGGATCGCCGAGGTCGCGGCCCGCTTTACGCTCGACGCCATGCCGGGCAAGCAGATGGCCATCGACGCTGATCTGAACGCCGGCATCATCAACGAGCGCCAGGCCCGTCAGCGACGCGAAGAGATCGCGCGGGAGGCCGAGTTCTTCGGCGCCATGGACGGTGCCTCGAAGTTCGTCAAGGGCGATGCCATTGCGGGCATCATCATCACCGTGATCAACATCGCCGCGGGTTTCATCATCGGGATGCTGCAGATGGGCATGCCTGCGACGGAAGCCCTGTCGCGTTTCACGATCCTGACCGTCGGCGACGGTCTGGTCAGTCAGATTCCCGCCCTGCTGGTTTCCACGAGTGCGGGCCTGGTGGTGACCCGGTCCGCCGGATCGCTGAATCTGGGGCAGACGATCACCCTGCAGATCTTCCGTCAGGAGAAAGCCCTGTTCCTGGCATCCGGCGCGATGACGCTGCTGGCCTTGATTCCCGGTCTGCCGACCGGACCCTTCCTATTCTTCGCCGCCCTGTCCGCTCTGGCCGGAGTCTTCATGGGACGCCGGGTTCGCAGCTACGACGAGCAGCAGGAAAAGAGCGAGGCTGCGGCTCTCGAGGCGGCGACCGCCGAAGCGCCGGAGGAACCGGAGGGGATTCGCAGTGAAGACCTCTTTGTCCTGGATAAGCTGGAACTGGAAATCGGATACGGCCTGATCCCCCTGGTGGACGAACAGCGGGGCGGAGATCTGCTGCACCGGATCAGTAACATCCGGCGCCAGGTCGGCAATGAATTGGGCATTTTCATTCACCCGATCCGGGTGCGGGACAACCTGCAGCTGGCCGCCCAGGAGTATCAGATCAAGCTCAAGGGTGTGAGTATCGCCAAGGCCGAGTTGCTGCCGACCAAGCTGCTGGCCATGAGTACCGGCGCCGAGCCGGGCCAGCTGATCGGATTGCAGACGACCGAGCCGGCTTTCAACCTGCCGGCGTTGTGGATCGATCCCGAACAGAAGAACGAGGCCGAACGGGAGGGGTACACCGTCGTCGAGCCCGCGGCGGTACTGGCCACACATCTGTCCGAGCTGATCCGCACCCACAGTGACGAATTGCTCAGCCGCCAGGACGTCAAGGATATGTGCGAGTCGCTGCGGGAACACGCTCCCTCGCTAATCGAAGATCTGGTGCCGGACAAGGTGCCGGTCAACACGTTGCACAATGTGTTGCGTTCGCTGCTGCACGAGCGGGTACCCGTCCGCGATTTCGTTAGCATCCTGGAAACGTTGGCCAACTTCGCCGGCAGCGGCATGGGCACGGATTTCATGGTCGGCAAGGTGCGCGAAGCGCTGGCCCGATCGATCACGGCGTTGTACAGCGATCCGGAGAACAAAATTCACGTCGTGAGCCTGCATCCGGAAACCGAGCAAACCCTGATGGGGGCCGCTCGCGAATCGGACCAGGCCGGTGGCGTGGTTCTGGCCCCGGATTTCACGCAGACCTTTATGACCCGGCTCGAGGGCGTGCTACGAGGCGCGTACGCACAGGGCACGCCACCCGTATTGCTCGTGCCGACTCCGATTCGACTCTTCGTCAAGCGGCTCGTCGAGCCGACCTATCCCAACTTGGCCGTGATGGGCTATACCGAGGTGGCTTCCTCGGCGCAGGTCCAGTCGGCAGGAACGGTGGTGACCCGTGGTGCCCAACAAGAACAGCACGCCGTCGGCTAGTCCGCGTGAGAACGTCTTCTACGGGGCGACTCTCAAGGAGGCCTACCGCAAGGTGGAGTCCAGTTACGGCAAGAATGTGATCATCCTGGGCAGTCGCAAGATCACGCGGCGCCAGGAGACCGGGCTCGGACATGAGGAACTGGTCGAGGTCACGGTGCAGCCGCCAGGGCAGGAGACCCGGAGAACGGCATCGGCCACGATGCACCGCGGAGGTGGGATTCGCCCGCAGGATCCCGTTCCGGCTCGCGAGGAGACCCACGAACTGGTCCGCGAAATCGTCGGTGAAGTGGAGCGCATTGAGCGTCTGGTTCGGGAAGCGACGCAATCCGGGACGACCCAGGATCCCTGGTACGACCTGGAAGGCAATCCGCTGGCGGAAAACCTGATCGAATCGGGTGCAACACGGGAAACGGTCGCTCATCTGTTGACTCGCTTCGCCGGGGAAACCGGATCGGCGATCCAGGACCGTCCGGCGGCGCTGGCCTGGTTGACGCGGTACCTGAAAGCCAGCAATTGCGGGTGGGAGGGGTTCTTCGGCTGCCATGCCTTCCTGGGTGAGTCCGGAACCGGCCGAACCAGCCTGGTCCTCGGAGCGGCGGCCGAGCAACGGGCCCACGGACGCAAGACACTGGTGCTGAATCTGCACCCGGCTCATGCCGGCGAGATCCGTCGTCTGCAGAACGCGGCCGCGAACCACGGTTTCGATGCCGCGATCCTGCGCAAGGATTCGCAGCTCGAACGCTCCGAGAGTCACCTGTCCAAGTACGAGGTCGTTCTGCTGGACCTTCCGGCGCTGGACCATCCGTCGCTGGCGCCCGGCGGCGCGGTGCATCGTTGGTTGGCCCGCAATCCCGGTTTCCACCGCCACCTGGTGGTGCCCCTGGATCGTGATCTGCAGGATTCGGGGTCCCTCCAGCGGGCCGCGCGGGACTGGAACTGCGATTGGCTGGCAGTCAACCGCCTGGATCGTACCCGCCTGCAGGGCAAGCTGTTGAATCTGGCGGAACTGATTCCGTTGCCGTACTCGCTGACCGGTGAGGTCCGCGAGGGCCAGGCGAAACTGTCGGTGGCCGCCTCGGGCGAATTGCTGGACCGCATCCTGGGTGCGGGAGCCGAACTTCCGTCGCAGGGATTCGAAGCGGGAAATTTCACTTCGGCATGACCGGATGCCGGGATCAACGATGAGGAACTGAGACGATGTACCAGCTGATCCACAATCTAGCGCTTGGAGCCGCCCTGGCTGCCTTGGCAGCGGCTCTCTGGCAGGACTGGGGGCTGGTGGCCACGCTGAAGAAGATGGTCATCGCCTACCTGGGATTTTTTATCCTCGGAGCCATCATGGCCCTGGCGGTGAAGTCCGTATCGTATTTCGAAAATTCCGGTTTGGACGAAGAGCAGGAGAAGGAATGAGCGGGCTCGGACCCGATGGGGACCGAGCTGCTGGCATGGAACGTGCAAACGAGGGATATCTCTCGATCCGATAGAAAGGCATTGAAATGACCGAAACCGTCCAGATCGCACATCAGGAGCTGTGGGAGTGCTGCCGGGGCGACCGCGCTGACGAAGGACGCCGGGACCTGGTCAATATCTACGCGCGCATCGTCAAGTACGTGGCCGGGCGCATGGCCATCGGCCTGCCGCATTACGTGGAGTTCAACGATCTGGTCTCGGCCGGATTGCTGGGCTTGATCCAGGCGATCGACAATTTCGACCATGAGCGCGGCATCAAGTTCGAGACCTATGCAATCCCGCGCATCCGCGGTTCGATCCTCGACGAACTCCGCAGCCAGGACTGGTTTCCCCGTTCGCTGCGTCGCAAGGCCAAGCAGCTGGAGGAAGCCTACAGCCGACTGGAAGGCAGATTGGGCCGCCCCGCAACCGATGCCGAAGTGGCCCGTGAGTTGGACATCGATATCGAAAATCTGGACGGTATGATCGGCGAGGTCTCGATTGCGACCATCATGTCCCTGGATGCCGATGCCTCCGGTGACGACAGTGAGCAGTCCACTTCGCTGGGGGACTATCTGGCCGATCCCAAGACCGAAGACGTCGAACAGGTGCTCGCGCGTCAGGAAATGAAGGACCTGATCGGCGAGCGGATGACCGAACTGCCGGACAAGGAACAACTCGTCCTGGTGCTCTACTACTACGAGGAACTGACGCTCAAGGAGATCGGCGAAATTCTGGACGTCACCGAAAGCCGCGTTTGCCAGATCCACACCAAGGCGATCCTGCGCCTCAAGGGCAAGATCCAGCGTCACGAGGGCAAGCAGAGCCTGGGTCAGATTACACAGGAGATCCGGAAACGGCAGAGCGCGGATCCGGAACCCGAGCCGATTCCGCTCGGAGCAAGTACTTCCTCGAGGAAACTGGAGCCTGTCAACGTGATGGCCGGGCTGGCGTTGTGTCAGCTGACGGCCTACCTGACGTGGCTGGCCTCCAGCGGTACCGGTTGGCCCGGATTCGGCGCCTAGCGCATCGGGACCGGCGAAACGGAGATCGTCATGGCCGGAGACGGCGTTTCCATGCCCACCACGATTGCCCAGATGGGTAGCGTGGCCAAGACCCAGGCCAAGGCGCAGCAGCAGCCGGCCCAACATGCGGCACCGTTCGCCGAGCAGATGGATAAACAGGAGGAACTGCGACTCCAGCGGGTGAAGGAAACCCAGGAAGCGGAGAAAAAGAAGATTGAGCAGGAGGAGAAGGAACAACGGGATCGACGGCGCCGGCGACGCGAAAAGCGCCGCGAGAAACTGGACGCTCGCGAGGAGGACCGGGTTGCGGCGACCGATTCCGAATCCGATTCCGAAGAAAACGAAACGATCGGTACCCTGCTGGACCTGAGGGTCTGAAGCAGACTGGGGAGGAAGCAAGTGAACCTGGGCAATGACCTCAAGTTTTTCATGGACCAGAGCCCGGTCTTCTGGGCCGCGGCAGCCTCGGTGGGACTGGGCGGCACTCTGCTGATCAGCGCGATCTACGTTTGGCTACGTCGCCGACTCGCGGATCCGAGACTTCGCTTCAGGATGCCGCACCGCCGTAGCGCCTCGACGCCTGCGGATTCCCATTCGATCGTGGTCGATGAAACCGGATATACGCTCAACGGAACCGCTTCCGCCCTTCGCTCCGAGGCCGCCGCGGACCCGGATCCGGCCACCGCCCAGCGTTTGGAGGAGTTGCTGAATCGACTTCGCGATGCCGGCGATCGGCTGGAAAATGCTTTGGAGATTCCCAGCAGTACAGAAACCGCGTACTCCGCACTAAAGTCCGTCGTCCAGGACGTCGAAACCGAAACCAGAGTGGGAGTCGGTTGATCGTGCGCACTTCGCGTCCGCGACTCCAGCGGCAAAGACAGCTCAACGGACGAATCCTCAGCGACCGGGAGTGGGAATGACGGCGACCCCGGAGGCGCCCGGAGCGGTAGGCACCGCAAATCCGGACCAGGCCTCCCAGCTCCACAGAATCATCATGACCACCCGGGACCTGCCGGCGATGCCGCAGGTTGCGGGAAAGGTTCTGGAGCTGTCGTCGGATCCGAACACCTCGGCGGCGCAACTGCAGCAGGTGATCGCCGACGACCAGGCCATGGCCGGCCGGATCCTGAAGATCGCCAATAGTGCGATGTACTCCTGCAGCCGCAAGATCAAGACGCTGACCGAAGCGATCGTCATGCTGGGCTTCAACTCCATCCGCAGTCTGGTGGTCACCAGCGCCGCACGCAATCTCTACCAGACGGGCAACGCGCGAAATGGGCTGAAAGAGCGCCTCTTATGGGAACACTCGATCGGTTGTGCCTTCGCCTGCCGAAAGATCGCCCGGAATCGGCATCCGGCGCTGGCGGAAGAAGCCTTCCTGGCCGGGCTGATGCACGATATCGGCAAACTGGTGATGAACCTGCAGATCCCCGACAAATTTGATGAGATCGTACAGATCGTCTACAACGAGGGGCGCAGTTTCCAGGAAACCGAACGATCCCTGCTGGACTTCGATCATACTCATGTCGGAAGTCTGCTGGTGAACAAGTGGAAGCTGTCCCCGGTCCTGGAGGATGTGATCCTCGAGCACCATTGCGAGGACGCATTCAGCGAGGACAAGCCGTTGCTGCTGTATCTGGATCTGGCCAACCGGATCTGTCACAAGGTCGGTGTCGGTTTCACCGACGAGCCGGACCTGGAACTGATCGACTCTCCGTCGAACCGCATTCTGGGTCTGGATTCGGGGATCATCGAACAAACCATTTCCGAACTCCAGGCAGCACTGGAGGACGAGATGGACATCTTCATCTGAGGAAACGGGAATGAGTAGCGCGACATTCGAGATCAGCCGCCCGAACACCGAGGCGTTGGAAACCCTGATTCGCGAATCGGAAGAGATCCCCACGATTCCCGAGTCGCTGTTGCAGATCATGAAGGTGCTCGATGATCAGGATTCCGGCCCTGCCGACCTGGCGCGAGCCGTGCGCCTGGATGCTCCGCTGATGGGAAAGATTCTGCGCGTTGCCAATTCTCCCTACTACAAGAACGCCGGTTCGATCAGTGATATCAATCGCTGTGTAGCGGTTCTGGGCTACCGGACCGTGCGCCAGATGACGCTGACCATCTCCGTCGCCACCAGTCTCGTGGCGGCGGTTTCGGCCGCCGGCGGCAGCATGGACTACCGTGATCTGTGGCAGCACTCGGTGGTTGTGGGTGCCATGGCGAAGCAGATCGCCGCCTGGGTCCGTTATCGCGACCCGGAAGAAGTTTTCACGGCCGGCCTGATGCACGACATCGGAAAGTTCATTCTCGAAATCCGTTTTGCCGCGGACTATGACACCTTGGTCGCTGCCCGTGCCGGAACCGGACGATCCCTGGTCGATCTCGAAGCCGAGCAATTCGGTTTCGATCACGCCCAGATCGGCGAAGCCTTCGGATGTGTATGGACACTGCCGGATGCGATGACCCAGGGAATCGCCGGGCACCATCGCATCCATTCCGCCGGACAGGGTGCGGACGAGCCGGCAATCTGCCACTTCGTGCGATTGGCCGACTACCTGGCCAACACGATGGCGCCGCCCCGATCGGACCTGGGTTTCGATCCTGCCGGAATCGAGCCGGCCCAACTCTGTGCTGCCATCGGATTGCGGCTTCCGGACCTGGAAAAACGCTTGCCGGAATTGCGGGATGCCGTCGACCTGGCCGCGGACTATCTCGACATCGACTGACACTCCAGGCACTTCCTTCCGACCTTTCCGTTGTGCCGGCCTGCGTCGGCGATTACTATGACAAAATGACAGGGCGATGATTCCGTAGTCACCCCGGCCGGGGTCCGTTTGCGACGGAGGTTGTAGAAGTGTCCGCGATCGTACTGCTCAGCCGCCGGTCCCGCCTGATCGCCGCGGCCCGCGAATGGGAAATTCCCGATACCGAGCTGTATCTTTTCGAATCCCCATCCGAAGCGTTGGCGAAGATTTCCCTCGGGACGACGGTCGTATTCGTTTTCGATGCCCGGGAGTATCCGCGATTTCGCCATGTGGTCCGCAAATTCGCCTCGATGAACTCGGACGCCGATCTGCTGCTGGTCGGTCACGAACAGGAAATCGCCGGATCGGACGCGGCGGATTTCGACGTCGCCGTCCAGTCGATCGCCGGAAATGCGGACCCGGACGAGATCGAGCAGGCCGTTCGCCGGCGCGTACAACTGCGCCAGGTGCGGCGGCGCAGTGGCATGGTCGGCCGCAGTCGCGCCATGGATGAGTTGCTTTCGATGGTCGCACATGCGGCCCCGCTGGACGTCAACATCCTCGTGCTGGGTGAAAGCGGCACCGGCAAGGAACTGGTTGCGCGGACGATCCATGACAATTCGAAACGCGAGGGGGGCCCGTTCATCAGCCTGAACTGTGGAGCGCTGAGCGAGGGAATCCTCGAAAGTGAACTCTTTGGCCACGTTCGCGGCGCTTTCACCGGAGCGGTCGGCGACCATGCCGGAGTCTTCGAACGGGCCAACGGGGGAACGCTCTTCCTGGACGAAGTCGGCGAGCTACCGCTCGGGATGCAAACCCGCTTCCTGCGAACGCTCGAGACCGGTGAGTTCATTCCGGTCGGTGGCCGCACGACGAAGAAAACGGATTTCCGACTGGTCGCGGCGACGAATCAGGATCTGGCAGCGGATGTTCAGGCAGGCCGTTTCCGGCAGGACCTGTATTACCGATTGCGGGTCGTGGTGCTCCGGACGCCGGCGTTGCGAGATCGCCCCGAAGACATTCCGGTGCTGGTGGAGTCCTTCCTAGCGCAGGAGAACCAGAAGCACGGCTTGCATGTGCGCGGTTTGACCCGAGCGGCGGAGCAACATCTCTTCGATCATGACTGGCCCGGCAACGTCCGCGAATTGCGCAACGCGATCAGTTCGGCGGCGGTCATGAAACAACGCGGACTGATCGACACGCAGGATCTCCCCGGTGAACTGCGCAGCGGAGGCAAACGATTTTTGCCCGTCGCCCTGGATGCGGAACGGGCCGCAACCAGTGGGTTGGATCTGGCGCTGCTGGCGACCACCCTGCTGGAAATGCGTCAGGAGATCCGCGAAATCAAGTCGCTGCTGACCCGGTCGCAGGAGGGAGGCACCGACCAATGGCGCCTCGGGGACACGGTGCCCCTGCGACGTGATGGCTCGGTCATCGAAACCTTTCCCGGCGAAGTCGGATTCGCGCCGTTGCCCAGTGAGCAGGTGGGTGATCTGCAGTCCGCCGAGAAGACCCTGATCGAAGCTGCCCTGAATGCCAGCGAAGGAAATCGCCGCAAGGCGGCCCAGCAGTTGGGCATCAGCGAACGCACGTTGTATCGGAAAATCAAATCCTACGGACTGGTCTGAGACCGCGTGAAGGCTTTTCACGGAGCCTGATTTATCCTATACTGGAGGAAACGAGCTCGTGATCCCGGCAAGAACCTACCCCTGGTTAAGTGAGGCGAAAATGAAGTGGAATTGGGTGCGGCCGTCCCAGGGCCGAATCACTCTGTCGGTGTGCCTGTCGGTCGCGGTCATTCTGGGGGTGGGCCAGCCCGCTCTGGCGACCAAGTACGCCGGCGCATTCATGGCCGACGGCGGCGGCGCCCGGGCGCTTGGTATGGGCGGCGCCTTTACCGCGGTGGCGGACGATCCCTCGGCGACCTTCTGGAATCCGGCGGGAATCGCCGATGCCGATGGACCGGAGATCCTGCTCATGCATTCGGAACGCTTCGGGGATTTGATCGACCGCGATTTTGCCTCCTTCGTCATGCCCGTCGATTGGAATCTCTTCGGAGGCGCCCAGGCCGGTCTGGGCGTGACCCTGATCCGACTGGGTGTCGACGATATCGCGTTCACGGATCACATCCGGCTGGACGATCTGGACGGCGACGGTATCGGCGATCCCGTGTCGGTCCTCGATCACCTCGACGAGATCGTCTACAAGAGCGACCAGGAATACGCGCTGATGTTCTCCTATGCCGAGAACCTGGGCGGCTGGCGTACCGGCGGCACGCTGAAGTTCATCCACCAGAGCGTCGGAAACTATTCCTCCTTCGGTCTGGGAGCGGACCTGGCTCTGCTGCGACCGAACTGGTGGCGCCGGCTGGATGTGGGCCTGAAACTGCAGGACATCACGACGACGTACCTGTCCTGGAATACCGGTACGAACGAATTGATCACGCCTGCGATCGTGCCGGCTGTGGCCTGGCGGCAGCCTATCCCGGACTGGAAGATGAGCGCGACGGTGGCCGGTTCGCTCGAGTCCCGCTTCGACAATCGGCGGGGCGCGGACCAGTACTGGATGGGGAGCGCTTCGAGTAACGCTCATGTCGGCCTCGAACTCGGATTTTCCGAACGGGTCTTCCTGCGCAGTGGATTCGACAGTGGATGGGATGCCGAGCATCTGACGGCCGGCGCCGGATTCGTGCTCTCCCGACTGACGATCGATTATGCCTATGCGGGTGATACGCTGGATATCGACGAATCCACGCACCGGATCAGTGCATCGGCTCGTTTCTGATCTGGACCCGGGATCGAAATACGCCCCGCCTGGAAAAGGCGGGGCGTTTTTTGTGCCACTCGGGGACCGGTTATCCGGCCGGGCGGTAGGCGTAGATTCGCTGCCCGGGGTAAATCAGCGAGGAGCGGGGCAGGCCGTTGACCCGGCGCAGATGCTTGACCGAGACCCGCAACTTCCGGGCGATCGCTCCCAGCGTATCGCCGGACTTCACGCGATAGGACACCCGCTTCCATCCATCCGGCGGAACGTAGTGGCCCTTTTCGGCGGATCTCTTGGCGGCTCGCGCGGCCAACTCGGCGGGCATCGGGATCAGCAGCTGATCGCCGGGGCGGATCAGTTGAACGTTGGCCAGATGATTCAACTTTGCGATATCCGCCACGGAGGTTCCGTATTTCCTGGCGATGTGCCCCAGCGTTTGTCCGCGCTCAACCTTGTGTCGTCGCCAGGTCAACCGGCGGTCCGCGGGGATCTTCTTCAACTCGCTCCGGGCGTGAACTGCGGTGCCGAGCGGCACCCGTACCGGGAAGGCTTTCAGGCCGGCAGGAGTAGCCCCGCGCAACAGGGCGGGATTCAACTCGGTGATCTGGCGGGGAGGCACTCCGGCACAGCGTGCGATCAGATCGAGATCCGTGGCATCATCGACCGGAAGGATGTCGTAGGCCCAGGGCACGGGGTGATTGTAGACAAAACCATATTGGTCCCGGTGCGTGGCGATCTTGACCGCGGCAATGTACTTCGGCACGTAGTCCGTGGTTTGGCTGGGCAAACGCAGATTCCAGAAATTGTCGTGACCGTGCTGCCGAATTCGCCGCTCCACGAGGTTTTCCCCCGAGTTGTAGGCGGCCAGGACCAGGGACCAATCGCCGAATTCCTCGTACAGCCGCTTCAGGTATCTGGCCGCAGCCTTTGTCGACAGGGCCAGGTCGCGCCGTTCGTCGAACCACCAGTTGCGCCGCAGGCCATGCATTTTCGCGGTTCCGGCCATGAACTGCCAGGGACCCACAGCACTGGCGCTGGAGACTGCGCGGGGATTCAATCCGCTTTCGATCATTGCCAGATAGATCAGTTCGGAGGGCAGGCCTTCCTCCTTGAGAATCGCGGTCACCAGGGAATCGGCGCGATCGACACGGTCCAACCAGACCTGAAAGTTCCGCTTTCCACGCCCGGCAAAATACTGGACCCATCGATCGACTGCCCGGTTGTTGACTTTCAATAGATCCGCCTGGATCGGTTCCAGGGTGACTCCGGTCGCCGGACGCAGCGAGTCGGGGAAGTCCAAGCGGGAAATTTGTCCGTATCCGACCTCCAGCAGGGAGTCGGCGTTCGCCGGGTCCTGCGCAAAGGCTTCCTGCTCCGCCAGCATCCCGGCCAACAGCCAGGTACGACGTTGCAGGCTCCGCACATGGGCGACATAATTTGAGTCGCCTTCCGCGGTTTCGGCACTGTCCAGCAATCCCTCGAGCGTAAAGAGGTGATCCTGGGCCGGATCAATCCTTCCGTCGGCAGCAAGGTCCAACGCAGTCAGGCAGAGATCTTCGAGAACCGTCAGGTCCGGACTGCCGTCCGGGGCCACGGGCAATTCAATCGGTGCCGAGACCGGATCATCACCGACCAGTGCGTGATGCAGAAAGCCATTTGCATTGGTTGCTTCCATCGTTGTATCTTGCTGTGCAGCAAACGTTAAGTTGTCCTGGTTCATGGAATTTCGAATGGCGTTCGAGGAATCCGCCGAGTGCCATGAGGGTGCGAAGGAGCACCCTGGGATCGCGAAGACGAGTGCCCATAACACAAAAACAGCACGATAGTCTAAAAAATGTGCTGGAAAAGGAACTCGATTCGACGTAGAATTGTATTGCTGGTGTCGCAAAAATGCCCATCCTTGGCAAAAGTGGATCGTCCAGGATTCTCGCGAAAGGGTTCAAACCCGGATTCCTGACGGAAATTCCGTTTCGGAGCGAAAAATAGCAAATCCCGGACCGGAGGGCCATGCGAAAGCGGCGTCCCGTGGAGTCGAGGCTCCCAAATCCGGTGCACAAGCATCAGAACGGCTGAGTGTGACGAATTTCAATCCAGCACTGCGCAAACTGCTGACCGGCGGCCTGCCGCTCGAGCGGATTGGTCCGCATCTGCGACAAGCGGTCCGACGAGCCGTCGCATCCGGCGACCAGGACCGGATGGCGCAGACGGCTCGGGTCGTGGTGGCGGAATTGATGCGTCGCGGCGACCTGTTGCGGGTCGCCGTCGAAGGGAGCGAGAGCACCCCGGGGCCCTTCTATCTACTGAAGGGCACGTCTCGCCTGCTGGATCTGGAGTCGATCCAGTCCGAGGCCGGGGCAGATTCCGAACTGCTCGGGGTACCGACAGATGGGCCCGCTTCCGGCGAGGTTGCGAGGGCCCGGCGGATGGAGGATTTCTCGGACCTGCTGGGCGTCATGGAGCAAGCCCAGGATCTGGATCTGGGCAATCCGAACTCGGGTCAAAGCGGCGTCGTGCTATCCGGCATCCTGCGCCTGCTCTCCCGTCTGACTCCCCAGTTTCATCTGTTCGTAATGGTCGATGATGCGGATCTTGTACCCGAGGACGACCTACACGTTTTTCATCTGGAGCCGGAAGACGCGTCCCATGCGTGGCTCAGCCGACGTCGCCCGGGGCAATCATTTTGGATTCCCGATTCGCGCGAATTGCCCCAAATCCTGCTGCAGCGAGAGAAGCAACTGCGCCAGGAAAAAGGGCCGTGGCAAGGGCAAAGTGTCAACGGATCCGTGGCCGTGCCGCTGTTGAACAGTGCCTCCGGCGGAGACGGCCAGGAAATCGGTCTGTTCTTCCTGGTCGCCCGCGAGGTCTGGGACAAGGAAGCGATGCTGAAGCTGTCCCGGCGCCTGACCGCTTTCGTCGCCCGGCGTTGGCAGCGGCAGAGCGAAGTGAACCAGCGGATTCACCGGGATCGCCTGACCGGGGTTTTCAACCGTGCCTATTTCGATGACCAATTCACGCTCGAACTGGAGCGCGCCAAACGTTCGAACTCACCCCTGACGCTGGTGATCGCCGATCTGGATCGCTTCAAGGCCGTCAACGATCGGTTTGGCCACCAGGTCGGAGACCTGGTACTCCAGCGGGTGGCACGACGCCTGCAACGCCAGCTTCGTCGAATCGACAGCATCTGCCGCATCGGTGGAGAAGAATTCGGGCTGGTTTTGCCCCATACTTCGGTCGCCGCCGGGCAGGATGTGATCCAGCGACTGTTGGGTGAGGATCCGCTCGAGGAAATCGATTACCTGGACGAAACCTTGCGGATCGAACTGACCTTCTCGTACGGCGCCGCCACCTTCCCCGACGGTGGAGCTGACGCATTCGAATTGTACCGCAAGGCGGACGCGATGCTCTTCCTCTCGAAGGACAAGGGTCGGAACCAGTGCCACCTCTGGAACAGCGGCGGGGACCATACACAACTGCTGCCTTCGGCCGACAACGCCTGACCGATTTTCTTTCCGGCTTCGAATCCGCCCTGAACGCCCACTGGCCCGTCACCTGGGCCCTGTTGCATCTGGCGGGTTCCGCGTGGGGCGGGTGGATCGCCGGCACGGATTGGTGTATCCCGGCGATGCCGGCCGGATCCTATCCCTGGTTGGTGCGCACAGCCGCCTGCGTGCCGATTCTCCTGAAGCTGCCGCACCGCTTTCTGCGGGTGGGCGGTTGGGGGCTGGTGGGGGTGCTGTCGGTGTTCGCCGGGCACTCGGTAACGACCCAGCGATGGTCTCGGGAATGTGCGCAGGCTTCCGCCCGGTGGGAGGTCGCCGAGCCGGTAGTGCACGCCGGAGCCGCCGTCGTGCGCCTGACCGGCTGGCCGGTCGCCGCGCGATTGGATCGCTGGCGGGCGCCGGCCCGGGTGGTGGCCTGGTATCCGGTTCCGGGTACACCTTCGGGCCCTCGGGTCGGCGATGGGCTGATGCTCCGTGGACTCGGCTCTCCGCCGACTCCTGGCGCGATCCTGAGCGGGCCCCTGCATCTGACGGTACCGCCGACCGCAGCGATTCCCGCCGGCTTCGACTACCGGGCGTTCCTGGCCGGTCGAGGAATTCTCTGGTCTGCCAGTTCCGATTCGCTGAGGCCCGGGCCCGTGGATCCGGTGGCCCGGTTGGGGAGTCACTTCCTGGAGCCGATGCGCACTTCTCTCCTGGCGCGCATCGACCGGCTCTTTCCACCGCGCGAAGCAGCGCTGGTTGCGGCGGTCCTGCTCGGTCGTCGCACCGGCCAGAGCCGGTCTGCGGGACAACCGTTCGCCCGCCTCGGACTGGCCCACCTGTTCTCCGTCAGCGGGCTCCACGTGGGCATCCTGCTGGCGATCGTGATGCTGCCGGGCGCGTGGTTCGGGGCATCGCCCGGACAGCGGGTCCTTCCACTGATATTGCTTTTACCGGTGTATGTGGTTTTGACGGGGATGCCCGGTTCCGTGGTGCGGGCCGCCGGACTGGGCCTGCTGGGCGCAGCAGCCGCCTTTGCCGGCCGACGAAGCGACACACTACGTCTGGTCGGGCTCCTGTTCTGGATCGGATCGATCGCCGATCCGGTTCAGAATCTGGACACCGGATTGCGTCTGAGCTACTGCGCGGCGGGCGGAATCCTGGCCATCAGCGGACCTGCCGAACGCTCTGGACTGATCGGGACCGGCGCCGGGCGGTGGATCGGGACCGGGCTGCTGGTCAGTCTGTCAGCACAGTGGTTCACGCTGCCGTGGGTGGCTTCCTCGTTCGGAGTGATCAGCAGCCTTTCGCCCGGAGCGAATCTGATCGCCGTTCCGGTCTTCGGCGTGGGTTTGTGGATGGTGGTCCTGGCCCTGCTCACCGACGGCATCTGGCACGGAGCCGGGGAAGCGATTGCCGGCTGCGCCTGGCTGTTGTTTCGCGGGCTGGCCGGAGGCGTACAAGGGGCTTCCGGGTGGAGCGGCGGCGTGTTGATCGGACTGGAAGTCCCCGGGCCCCTCCGCATCAGCATCCTGGTCCTGCTGACGATCCCCCTGTGGCTTGTGGTGAGCGGACGGACGCTACGGTGGTGCGCTACGGCAGTTCGGCGACGTCTACTGGTCGGGGCCATCCTCGGCTTCGGATTCCTTTTCGTTTCGCCCGTGCAATGGGGAGCGGGGCCCGAGGTGCGGGTCTGGATCTTCGACGTGGGGCAGGGCGATTGTTCCCTCGTGTGTTTCGGCGATGATCACACCGTGATGATCGACACCGCCGGTCGTTATGGTAGGTCCACGGATGCCGAGGGGCCTTTGTCCCGAAACCTTTTGCCTTTCCTGGCCCGGCACCGGATTCGTCGAATCGACGCCGTCGTTCTCACCCACGGCCACCTGGATCATACCGGCGGTACGTCATCACTGGCCCGGGCCGTCGAGGTCGGGGAATATCTTTGCGGCGGCCATTCCCTGCGAGCGGTTCCCGAGGCAGCTGCGGGCACCGCGGTCGAGCATCCCCTCGCCGGGCGGGTGATCCACCGCTGGCGGGAATGGACTCTGGAGATCCTGTTTCCCCCGGGGGAGCTGCCCCGTGATGACTGGAGCGAGAACGATCGCTCGCTGGTCGTGGCCCTGCGAAACGCGGACCATACGGTGGCCGTGTTCAGTGGGGATCTGGAGCTGGACGGGGAAGCCCTCTGGGAAAGGGATGCCACCTTGCCACGCGATATCGAGGTCTGGAAGGCCGGCCATCACGGTAGCAACACTTCCGGTTCCCCGGAGTTGCTGGATGCCATGGCTCCGGAAGTCGTGGCGATCAGCTGCGGCGTCGGAAATCGCTACGGGCACCCGAGTCACGGTCGCTATGTCGCACGGGGAAAGCAGTTGAACCTGCTGCGCACCGACCTCGATGGCACGATTCGAATCGACTGGAACGGCATCGGGGACCGCCGCGTCTATCGCTATCGAGGAGCATCCTCCCGGGGGCGCCTTGACACTGCTGCGAGCCGGTTCTAGTATGCCGCCACACCCGCCAATGTCGCCCCCCAACGTCCGCCGTCGTGGTTGTCGAGCGGTGGATCCGGAGGTACCCATGAACGCCCTGCGTACGACCCGCGATCTGGGCCTGTCCCCGACTTATGAGGGCAAGGTCCGAGACATGTTCGACCTGGGGGATCGCTACCTGATCGTGGCCACCGATCGAATCTCGGCCTTCGACGTGATCATGGACGAACTGGTCCCGGGCCGCGGGTCGGTTCTGAACGTGATGAGTCTGGGGTGGTTCGAGCGCTTCAGCGAACGTGTGCCCAACCACATCATCACTGCGGATGCTACCGAGTTCCCCGAGCCGTATTGCCATCACGCCGAGGCCCTCGGCGGACGGTCGGTACTGGTCAGGAAAGCCGAGCGACTCCCGCTCGAATGCATCGTTCGCGGCTATGTGGCCGGCAGTGGCTGGAAGTCCTATCAGAAGAATCGCACGATCTGTGGGCTCGAACTGCCCAAGGGCCTGCAAATGGCGTCGCGGCTGCCTCAGCCGATCTATACGCCCTCGACCAAGGCGGATGAGGGACACGACGAAAATATTCCCTTCGAAAAGACGGTCGAGTTGATCGGTGCCGAACGCGCGGAGGAAGTTCGCGATCTTTCGCTCGAACTCTACCGCCGGGGAGCAGAACATGCGCTCGCGCACGGAGTGATTCTCGCCGACACAAAATTTGAGTTCGGTGTCATCGACGGCAAGACCCTTTTGATCGATGAGGTGCTGACACCGGACAGCAGTCGATTCTGGCCCGCGGCTGACCACCGGCCAGGACAGGAGCCTCCCAGCTGGGATAAACAGATTTTGCGCAATCATCTGTCGACGCTGGATTGGAATCACGAACCGCCGCCGCCCGAGCTACCCCGCCGGATTCTCGAAAAAACGGCGGAACGGTATATCGAGGTTCTGAACATGCTCTTTCCCGAGCTGGCCGCGCAGTGGGAGAAGTACCTGTGATCGGCCAGCGGCAGGCGCTGTTGAGCGTCACGGACAAGACCGGTCTGGTCGAATTGGGGCAGGGTCTGGTCCGTCACGGCTTCCGTCTGATCGCCTCGGGCGGAACGGCAACGCATTTGCGCGAAGCCGGCCTGGAGGTGGCTGCGGTAGCGGATCTGACCGGATACCCGGAAATTTTCGGGGGTCGGGTCAAGACCCTGCACCCGGTCATTCACGGGGGGATTCTGGGTCCGACCCGGGAAGCATTCGCGGAGACCGCAGAACTCGGGATTGGCCCGATCGACATCGTCGTCGTGAATCTCTACCGTTTCGAAGAGGCGGTCGCAGCCGGTGCCGACGAGGCTGCCACCGTCGAGAAAATCGACATCGGCGGGCCGACCCTGATGCGGGCCGCGGCGAAAAATTTCGGGCGGGTCACGGTGCTTTCCGATCCCTCGCGATACGGGGATTTCCTGGCGGAACTGGAGAACGGCAGCGGCGAGACTTCTCTCGATTTTCGGCGGGCGATGGCCGCGGCGACCTTCGCCCGGGTCGAGGACTACGATCGGGCGATCGCCGCATGGTTCGGTGCGGACAATGGGATCCCGCTCCGGTACGGTGAGAACCCGCATCAGAATGCGACCCTGCATTTGCCGCCGACCGGAGCCGGAGCCGACGTCGGCGCTTTGTCGGCCATCGGCCTGATTCAGCACGGGGGCAAGGAACTCTCGTACAATAATCTGGTCGATCTGATCGCCGCGGTGAAACTGGTCGGCGATTTCGAGGAACCCTGCTGCGGAGTATCCAAGCACACGAATCCCTGCGGCTTCGGCCTCGGTGCTGCGGCCGTTGGCCTGGATCGGGCCCTCCGCTGCGATCCGGTTTCGGCCTTCGGAGGCGTCTTCGCCTTCAACTCGGAAGTCGATCTCACCGTCGCCGAAGCATTGCGCAAGAGGTTCCTTGAGATTGTCGTGGCGCCCTCTTTTTCGGAAGATGCACTCGCCGTGCTGAAGAAGAAGAAGAATTTGCGGATCCTCGAGGCCGATTTGCCGCAATTCCTGGCGAAGACTCGCGGGCGTACCCGCAGTTGGGGTGCGGTGACGTTGCGACAGGACGAAGACGAGGGATTTCCCGAACTGGAGGACTGGAACGTTGCGGCGGGGGAGGAACCGGATCCCGATACGCGCCGTGCCCTGGAACTGGTGTGGAAAGTCGTCAAACACGGCAAAAGCAACGGCATCGTGATCGGCGATGGAGAAGCCACGCTCGGTTTGGGCTTCGGCCAGATGAGCCGCGTCGATTCCGTCGAACTCGCCGTAATGAAGGCCGGCAACCAGCAGATCGAATTGCGCGGAAGCGTCGCCGGGTCGGACGGGTTTTTCCCGTTTCCCGATGGGATCGAAAAATTGGCGGCCGCCGGCGTGCGGGCGGTGATCGCACCGGGCGGGTCGATTCGAGATCAGGAAGTTGCCGCGCGTGCCACTGAACTGGGTGTGACGCTCATCCTGACGGGACGTCGCCATTTCAATCATTGATGCTTTTTTGTATCTTCAGGATTCGGACGGGCCGGGAACTCCTCCCGGCCCGAACGGTTCCGGGCAGAGGATGAATTCGATTCAGCAGACAACCAGAATTGGAATGCGCCGTTTCGCAGGACCGGCGCTGTTGGTGTTGCTACTGGCTTTTGCGGCCTCGGCAGAGGCCGGTGCTGTTGGGATTCCGGATGCGGATCGCCTGCACCAATTACGGGCTGAACGCCGTAGTGCCCTGCGTCAGGCTGCGCAACTGAAGTCGGATCAAGCCCAGCCTTTCGGTCTACTGGTGATCCCGGTGGAATTCTCCGACATCCGCTTCCCTGGCGACTG
Organism: Candidatus Krumholzibacteriia bacterium; assembly: GCA_024762975.1. Taxonomy (GTDB): domain Bacteria; phylum Krumholzibacteriota; class Krumholzibacteriia; order LZORAL124-64-63; family LZORAL124-64-63; genus JANTGJ01. The sequence continues at coordinate 14,153 of JANTGJ010000014.1, read as the reverse complement.
GACACCTCAGGCAGACCTTTCCCCGCGGCTGGACGGTTCAGGCACGAGCACTCTGCGCGACTATTTTCAGGTCGCCTCCGGAGACCGGCTGGATCTGACGATCGCCGTCGCGCCGGTGGTGCGCATGAGCGGCGAATTGAGGAACTATTCGGATGTCGGCTACACCCACGCCCTGCGCTCGCGCCAGCTGGCCCGCGAGGCGATCACAGCGGTCCGGGATCTCGGGTACGACTTTCGGCAATGGGATCTCGATGGTCCGGACGGCCGGCCTGCCAGCGGAGATGATGACGGGCTGGTCGACGGAGTCCTTCTGCTTCACGCAGGAATCGGCCGCGAGAATGACCTGCAAAACGGTTGGATATCCGCGTTGCAGTACTTCCTGGACGAGCCCGTCGATTCCGGAGGTGCCGGTGCTTTCTTCTTCGCGACCGCCAGCGCTTTCTCGGGGCTGGGGATTTGGGCACACGAGACAGCGCACCTGCTCGGCATGGAGGACCGGTACGATCCCCGACTGGCGGTGGATGGCGCCAGCGAGATCCTCTCGCGCGGCGGCCTGGGCCGTTTCAGCTTGATGTCGGCCGGTGCCTGGGGAACGGGGAACGGAGCCAACCCCGCACTGCCGGATGCCTACTCGCTTCTTCAACTCGGGTGGCTGGTTCCGCGCGTGCTGGATTGGCGTGAGAGTTCACAGCAACTCCTGGTGCCGGCACTGGAGTCGGGCGAAGCCGCGGTGATCTGGACCGGTGGGGAAATCGATACGGAATACTATCTTCTGGAAACCCGCGGTGCCGGTGCCGCACCCTACGATGCCGGAGTTCCCCAGGATCGCCTGCTGATCTACCACGTCGATGAGAGCCTGCCCGAGGGGGCGCTGATCCCGGACGGATTCGACCACGCCCACTTGCGGGTGCAACTGATCGAGGCCGACGGCGACAATTCCCTGGGTGCCGGAGATGATGTGGGGACCCAGGACGATCTATTCGGCGGCGAGAATGTCGAATTCGGACCGCAAACGGTACCGTCGAGCAGCGGCTACACCGGAGCGAGCGGTGTCCTGATCGCGAACATCACTCCGGTCCCGGGAGGAATTCGATTCACTTCGTCCGCGATCCTGGATTTTGCCGTCGAGCACCAGTGGGCCTGGGTGGATGATGTACTGGATTTGCAAATCATCGAACGGGGCAAACCACTGAGCGACGTCACCGCCCGACTCGAGGTCCTGGACGGTGGTTCCTATGGCACGTTCCCTGGGGGCAGCAGCAGTATCCTGGTCGAGCTGAACGAAACGTCGCCGGGAATCTGGGAGCCGGTAGAGCCCGTGTCCTGGATGGCGGCGGGCGATCTGCCGGAGGGCGCCGCGACGAAATTCGGGTTGACGGTGTTCTCGACGCAATGGAACAGCCACCGCGAAACGCTGGATTGGGTCTGGACCGCGGGAGGTTTCGCACTCGACTTCGGGCAGCGATGGCCCGGTGATTGGGTGGAAACCCGTCCGGGATTGAATCGCAAGACAGGCTGGTTTCGTTGGGATGGATCGCAGGGCCTGGCTGCCGATGGTTCGCCGGTACTGGCCTGTGTCGATACGATCTTCGCCGATGGCGCTGATTGGCCGGATGTCCGCTACAACAACCGCGCCGAGGCCGTACTCACTTCCGGCTCCTTGCCGCCGGGAGCCACGGGGGTTCACATCGTACACGCCATCGAAGGAGAGGTCCTGGCCGGTACCACGGCACTCGATGGCGGACGCGCCTGGTGGATCGATTCCAACGGGGAACGCGTCGGAATCGTTCCCGTCGATGGCTGGGAAGCGACCGTTGCCGGCCAGGCCGCCAGTGCCCTGTATGGCCAGGAAGTCTGGGTCGGATCCGGCCCGGTCACTTCGGAGTCCGCGGTGATCTGGCAGAACGATTTGCTCCCGCTGCCGGCCGAAGGCGGCCCCTGGAAGTTGCAGCTGGTCTTTGCCACTGATGCTGCAGCCTACCGCCGGGGTTGGTTTGTAGGGAAACTCGCAGCCTGGACGGATCCTGTACCGGATTCCGCTTTCGAGGTTTCCTGGGGCCGGGATCCGCAACGCCAGCGGGACGGTCTGCGGTGGCGGGATCCGCTGGGGGGGAACGGAGCCGAGTACCGCATCGAAGTGTTGATGCCCGAGGGGATCTCCTGGGATCCGATTCTGGACGGTGTCGCGACCGCGGCTTCGGACTCGAGTTACTTCTTGCCGGCGGCCGAGATCCTTTCGCGACTGGGAACCGACCCGGACCGGCGGCACCGGTTGCGGGTGGTCGCCCAATCCGCACTCGGGGATCTGGCTAGCCGGCCACTGGATGTCTATTTGGATGGCGGCCCCCCGGTGATCGGAGAACTGGGCATTCCGTGGCCCAATCCCGCACCCGGAGGAGACGTCCGATTTCAGGCGCGCGTCCCGGAAGGACAGCGCAGATTCGTAAGGATCTACGATCTGCGCGGACGACGATTGCGGGAATGGGACTTGCCGGCCGGCCAACATTTGCTTCTTTGGGATGGACTCGATTCCCGCGAGCGACGCGTAGCCGCGGGGACCTACCTGATGCGCATGGAGGCGCCGGGTGGGAGCCTCTTGCGCAAGGTGGTTCTCCTGCGTTGAAACAGCAGCTCCGCCAGGCAGTCGGTTGGTTGCCCTGGCTCGTACTCGTCCTGGGCATGCCGGCAATGGCGGGCCCGCTGTATGATCCGTTTCTGGAAAGATTCCAGGTCGGAGTCTATTCCGACCCGGACGAGATTTCACTGCGGGACACTTTTCCGGCGGATCTATTGGATTTGCCGCAACTGGACCGTTCGTGGGTAACCGCAGCGATCGAAGCCCTGGACCACGACACCTCGTTGACGCGCAGGATGTTGGCGCTGAATGACGATTCGGCTCTGCTGGACCAGTTGACCGACGCCGTGGCCGCGCTCCATGACAAAGAATTTCGCCGCGGCTACGACGTCACCGTGGATCACTACCTGGGACCGGAAATTCTCGTGCTGCAGGTCTTCGATGCACTGGCTGCCGGCGATACCCTCCGAGCAACGCAAGAGGCCGAGCGATTGGCCGCGGCTCCCGGCCTGAGCGACTGGAACGAGCGAGCCGCTTTCGTCTGGGAACTGCGTGCGCGCAAGCTGGCCGGACGCCCCGGGAAAGAGTTCTGGAATTCACCGCTGGCCCTGGGCCCCTTCGACAAGGGCAGCGCCTGGGCCCTGTGGGTTGCCCACCGGCGGGCCCGCAAACTCTCGCCGCTGGGAGCGGACTGGTCGGGTGAGCCGGCAGAACGGTTTCTCGCATCGCTGCGAAAGGGCTGGCTCCGGCCGCGGAATCTTTACGATTCCGGCTTTTCTCCGGAGGCACAAGCGGCGCTGGGAGCCCATCTGCTGACGGGGCAGGACCGGCGGGACCACCTGAAGCGCTTCGGGCACCCTCCGGCCGATCATCGCCGGCAGGGATTGTGGGTCAAGGGAGCCCGTTTTGCGCGGCGGGGGCAGGTCGATGCCTACGAAAAGCTGGCGCTGCGAAAGGACCTGCGCAGCGGTTGGCGCATGGATATCTGGCGCCGTTCCTCTGAATTGCGGTTCCTGGCCGGTGACGACAAACGCGGAATGGCCGACCTGAAACGCGCGTTGGACCTGGCTCGCTGGGATGCCGGGCCACTGGCACTGCGGCGACGACTGCGGCAGTGGTGCGAGCAGGCCATGGTGCTTGCGGTCGCGAGGCGCGACACTACCTTGGCTCGCAAGATCCATGGCCTCGCTGCGACCTCCTTCCGGGGCGAAGAGGCCGAAGTCTTTGAAGACGAAACGGCCTACTGGAGTCCCTTGTGGAATGAGGCGCCTCCGGAACCGGCCCCGTCATTGAAGGCTCGGTCGCTGCGGATCGTCGAGTCGGGGCAGTCACCGGCGCTGCAACGGCCGGATGCCGCCCGAATGGAAGTCTTTGCCCGGGCTTGCGATCGCACCCGCTGGGAATGGTGGCGCCAGTGGGGTCTGGCCTGGATCGCTGATGCACAACTCGGGGCGACCGATCGCGCCCTGGCCGATCGATACGCGACAGCCTTGAGGAAGCCTGAGGGACCCGCGATGGCCCGCGCCTGTGCCGCCGTGGCGCTCGGCGGGACGGAAATCTGGCCGCGAATGATCCAGGCTTCCGTCGAGTACGATGTGGCTCGGGAACGCGCCGATCGAGGGCCGGCTGCGGCGTCCGTGGTCCCGGATGTCCTGCCCCTGGCTCGAGGCAGCCGTTTGCGCATGCACGCGCTTCTGGGTTTTTGCCTGATGATTGACGATCTTCGTGGCGTGTTGGGCACGGCAACGGAACTTCCTGCCCGCGGGATCAGCGAAGAGGAACGGATGCGGTTCCTGTACCCGCTTCCCGGACCCGGTCCGATTCGCGAGGCGATCGCCGAATCCGGAGCCGACCCGGCGCTGGTTTTGGCCATCGCCCGCAACGAGTCGCTCTTCGAACCGAATGTGCGCTCCCGCGCCGGTGCGCTGGGATTCATGCAGATCATGCCGTTCCACTACGAGAGCAGTGGCGCGATTCCGGGTGATCGACACTGGTCCCGGCCCGAGGTCTCGATCTCGCGCGGGGCACGCATTCTGGCCGATGACGGCCGTCGCTACGATGGGGATCCGTACCTGACCGTCGCTGCGTACAACGCCGGCCCGGGAGCGGCGCAGCGGTGGCTGGACCAACTGGGCGGGATTGCAGCGCGGGATATCTACCTGGCCTGGATCGGTTATCCGGAAACCAGACGGTATGTTGAAAAGGTCTTGATCGACCGCGAGATTTACGATTGGATCATCGCCTCCGACTCCGGAACGAGTGCAACGAACGCCAAGTACGACAACACCTCGGAATAACGAATCAAGGAGAACGCCCATGGCTGGCGGCCTTTTGGGATTGATCGACAAAATTTTCGGCAAGAGGGGCAAGGACATTCAGCGCCTGCGTCCCATTCTGGAACAGGTCAAAGCGGTTCGAGGCACTTTCGAGAACCTCAGCGACGAGGAACTGCGGGCCAAACGGAGCGAATTCATCAGTCGCCACGCCGACGGTGAATCTTTGGATGACCTGCTTCCCGAGGCTTTCGGCGTGGTGTGGGAAGCCTGCCGCCGACTGACCGAACGCAAGGCCAGTTGGGTGGTCTGGGAACAGGAAGTCGTCTGGGATATGATCCCCTATGACGTGCAGATCATCGGCGGCATCGTACTGCACCAGGGCAAGATCGCTGAAATGGCAACGGGAGAGGGCAAGACCCTGGTCGCGATCATGCCGCTGTATCTGAACAGCCTGGCGGAACGGGGCGCTCACCTGGTCACGGTGAACGATTATCTGGCGCAGCGCGATGCCCAGTGGATGGGCGGGGTCCTGGAGTTCCTGGGCTGCAGCGTCGGATTCATCCTGGGCAACATGACCCCCGAGGAACGTCGCGCCGCCTATGGTTGCGACGTGACCTACGGCACCAACAACGAGTTCGGCTTCGACTACCTGCGGGACAATATGGTGGTCCAGAAGGAAGGCCTGGTGCATCGCGATTTCCACTACGCGATCGTGGATGAGGTTGATTCCGTCCTGATCGACGAGGCGCGTACGCCACTGATCATCAGCGGTCCGGTGGACAAATCGACTCACCAGTTCGAAGCGCTGAACCCGCGCGTTTCCCGCGTCGTGAAACAGCAACTGCGCATCGTCAACGACTGGATCAGCGATGCTGAGCGCGTCATGCGACCGGCGCTGCAGGGCGAAGATGTCGATATCGACGATGAGACCGCACTCAAGCTGCTGCGCATCAGCCGCGGTGCCCCCAAGAACCCGCGCTTCATGAAGCTGCGGCAGATCCCCGGTGTGCAGGAAACGATCCAGCACACCGAGGAAGCCTTCATCCGCGACAAGGCGATGTGGGAGGCCGATGCCGACCTGCTCTACGTCGTGGAGGAAAAGAATCACCAAGTCGATCTGACCGAGAAGGGTCGCGATGTCCTGGCCGGCGACGAGCCCGAATTTTTCGTTCTGCCGGATCTGGCTACCACCGCGGGCGCTATCGAGGATGACGAAGACCTGAGTGTCGACCAGAAGGCCCGGAAACTGGCCGAGATCGAGCAGGCCTACGCCCTGAAGAACGAGATGATCTCGAATGTGGATCAGCTGTTGCGTGCCTATTCGCTGTACCAGCGGGACGTGGAGTACGTTCTGCAGGACGGCAAAATCGTCATCGTCGATACCTTCACCGGCCGCCTGCAACCCGGGCGGCGCTTCAGCGAGGGTCTGCATCAGGCCCTGGAGGCGAAGGAAGGCGTCCAGGTCCAGAAGGAGACGCAGACGCTGGCGACGGTCACGGTGCAGAATTTCTTCCGCATGTATGACAAGCTTTCAGGAATGACCGGAACGGCGGAAACCGAAGAGGCGGAGTTCAACGGCATCTACGAATTGGATGTCGTGGTCGTCCCGACGAATCGACCGATTGCCCGCGATGACATGGATGACGTCATCTACAAGACGAAGAAGGAGAAGTACAAGGCGATCGTCGAAGAAGTCGACCGGTTGCACAAACTGGGCCTGCCGGTTCTGGTCGGAACGACGACGGTCGAGGTCAGCGAGCTGTTGAGCCGTTTGCTGAAACTGCGCGGGATGAACCACAACGTGCTGAACGCCAAGCAGCACAAGGCCGAGGCGGAAATCGTTTCCGAGGCCGGACGCGTCGGCGCGGTCACGATCGCCACCAACATGGCCGGGCGTGGCACGGACATCAAGCTGGCCCCGGAGATCATGGACCTGCCGGCGAAATGGGAGACGGATCCGAACCTGGATCCCGAAATCTACACGGGCCAGCAGACCGGTTTGCAAATCATCGGCACCGAGCGGCATGAGAGCCGCCGGATCGATCGCCAGTTGCGGGGTCGTTCAGGTCGCCAGGGCGACCCGGGCACCGCCATCTTCTTTCTCTCCCTCGAAGACACGTTGATGCGCCTGTTCAGCCCCGACCGCATCATCAAGGTCATGGACAAGTTGGGCGTCGAAGAGGGAGAGGTCATCACGCACGGCATGGTGACCAAGGCCATCGAGAAAGCCCAGGTGCGGGTCGAAACCCAGAACTACGAGATCAGGAAGCATCTGCTCGAATACGACGACGTGGTGAACAAGCAGCGCGAGGTGATCTACTCGCTGCGCCGGGATGCCCTGATGGGTGAGGATCTCTCGGAGCGTTTCGAGGATTTCCTGATGGGTGCGGTGCAGGGAATGGTTGCCGAATGCTGCCAGCGGGACGATGCGTCCGATTTCTGGGACATGAAAAAGCTGGCGATGCTGTACCAGGGGCTGGTGCTCGCGCCGTTGCCGCTTCGGGAGAAAGAACATCTCGAGATGGGCTACGATGCTCTCGAGGAGCAGTTGCTGGAATTCGCGCAGAAGCGCTTCCAGGACAAGTGCGAACGCCTGGGCGAGGACCTGACCCAGCAGTTGCAGAAGTTCGTGTTGATCCAGATTCTGGACCAGCAGTGGCGGGACCATCTGAACGAATTGATCCTGCTGCGCAGCGGCATCGGCCTGCGATCCTACGGACAGCGTGATCCGCTGGTGGAATACAAAAGCGAGTCGTTCCATATGTTCGAAGCCTTGATGGACGGCATGGAGCGGGCCTCGGTGAATTTGTTCTTCCGCGCCGAGTTGGCGGCGCCGCCGCAGGTCGAAGCTCCGCCCGCGGCGAAGATGCAAACGCAGCACCAGGCCGTATCCGCCTACGAAGGATCGGGACCGATGCAATCGGGTCAGGCAGGTCCGCCGCCGGGAGCACCGGAGGCGGAGCGCCGACCGATCCAACGGGAAGGGCCCAAGGTGGGCCGCAACGACCCCTGCCCCTGTGGCAGCGGCAAGAAATACAAGCACTGCTGCGGATAGTGAACTGCGCGGCACTTGCCGCCGAGGGCCGCGAATGCTAGGTTCTTCCGCTGCGCGAGGCCTGTCCTCTGACGGTGCCGGAGAACAAACCGCGGGCGGCACGCGGCCGCCTGCCCTGGATATTTTCGGACCGGATCGTTGGCTCCGGGGGAAATTGCGAGGAATCGATCACCGATGGAAACCGAACGGGACCGTCTCAAACACCTGCTGATCATCCTGCTCGAGGCGATCTCGATCGGGCCGTCGAGCGAGGATACGCGTGCGCAGGCCATCCAGGACAAGGTTTCGGCGGCCGGCCTGGACGAGGCCGACGTCAATGGACTGTTGGACTGGATCGAGTCGCACTGGCACCCCTCGGCCACGGGAGCCTGGCCGCGGGAATTCATGCCGGATGCGCCCTCGCCGGAAACCTTTCGCATCTTCGGTGAAGCGGACCGCGAAGCCTTGTCCGCCGATGCGATCGGTTACCTGATCGAACTGTCCAATGGTGGGGAGATCTCACGGTTGCAGCTCGAGGCGTTGATTCAGTACGCTTCGTTCATCGCCGTACGGCCCCTGGAGCGCGCGGATCTGGAACCGGTGCTGGAACAGGTACTGTTCCGTTCGCAGCGTCCGGGATTGACCGGGGGTGCGTCCGAGGGCCACGACAGCCTGCATTGACCGGCGCGCCCTGCGTCGAATAGATACTGACCCAGCCACGGAACGTGGCGAAAGAGGACTTTCCTTGAAGCTGATCATCGTCGAGTCTCCGGCCAAAGCCCGTACCATCGAACGCTTCCTGGGCAAGGAATACCAGGTGTTGGCCAGCTATGGTCATATCCGTGATCTGCCCGGATCCGCCCGCGAGATCCCGGCCAAGTACAAGAAAGAGCCCTGGGCGCGGCTGGGCGTCAATCCTGACGATGACTATTCGCCGATCTACGTCGTTTCTGCCGACAGCAAGAAGCGCGTCGCGGAATTGAAAAAGTCGGTCCAGGCTGCCGACGAAATCCTGCTGGCGACGGATGAGGACCGCGAGGGAGAGGCCATCAGTTGGCATCTGCTCGAAGTCCTGAAGCCGAAGGTACCCGTCCGGCGCATTACATTTCACGAGATCACGAAGGATGCGATCGAAAAGGCGCTGGCCGAACCGCGAGATGTCAAGATGCGCATGGTGCGAGCCCAGGAAGGGCGCCGAATCCTGGACCGCCTGTATGGCTACTCGCTCTCGCCGGTTCTGTGGAAGAAGGTCCGCTCGAAGCTGTCGGCCGGTCGTGTCCAGAGCGTTGCCGTACGACTGGTCGTCGAGAAGGAGGAGGAGCGCCAGGCCTTCCACCGGGCGGAGTATTTCGATGTCGAGGCCCTGCTGACGGGGGGCGAGTTGCATTTCACGGCGCGACTCCTGGAGGTCGACGGCAAGAAGCTGGCCGGCGGCAAGGATTTCGACGCCGACACGGGCGCACTGAAAAAGCCGAACGAGCGAATCCATCTCCACGAGGAATTGGCCGGCCGACTGGCCGAAGGAGCCAAGAGCAGTGTCCCGTGGCGCGTCTCGGCGGTCACGCGCAAGGAGACGACCCAGCGCCCGACACCGCCTTTTACGACCTCGACCCTGCAGCAGGCCGCCTCGGGCCGTTTGAAGATGACTCCGCAGCGCGTCATGCGTGTCGCCCAACGTTTGTACGAAGGTGTCGCGCTCGGGGGCGGAGCTCGCGAGGGTTTGATCACCTACATGCGTACCGATTCGCTGACCCTGAGCGAGAAGGCTCTGGCCGAAGCGGAAGAACTCATTCGCCGTGACTTCGGGCCGGAATACACCGATGGACCGCGACGCTACAAGACCAAGGCCAAGGGGGCACAGGAGGCCCACGAGGCGATTCGCCCCACCGACCTGTCGCGCCGACCGGAGGACCTGGCCCCGTTCCTCGATTCGGAGGAAGCCGCGCTGTACCGCCTGATCTGGAATAAGACGATGGCTTCGCAGATGACACCTGCCAAACTGGATAAGACGGCTGTCGATTTTGCCGCCGCCGTGGGAGAGTACGGGCTGACTTTCCGTGCCAATGGTTCGATCGTCCGTTTTCCCGGTTTCCTGAAAGTCTACGGGGACGGTGGAAAGGACGCGCTGCTGCCGGAGCTGTCCGAGGGCATGAACATCGGGGGCCCGAATCCCGACTCGGGCGTGGACATCGAGACTGTCGATCCACTGCGCCACGAAACCCAGCCGCCCGCGCGATTCACCGAGGCCTCGTTGATCAAGAAGCTGGAAGAAGAAGGGATCGGACGACCATCGACCTACGCCACGGTGATTACGACCATCCAGACTCGCGAGTACGTGGTAAAGAAATCGGGCGCGCTGCTGCCGTCCTTCACCGGGATCGCGGTCACTCATCTGCTGCGTGAACACTTTCCGCAGTACGTGGATCTGAAATTTACGGCGCGGATGGAAGAAGATCTGGATCGGATCGCGGCCGGTGAAGAGGATTGGATCGGTTTCCTGGATCGTTTCTACCGGGGCAGCGGCGAGCAGCCGGGCCTGGAAAAAGAGATCGAACAGCAGATGGACGCGATCGCGTTCCCGAGGATTGTCCTGGGCGAGGATCCGAAAACGGGCAAGCCGCTCACCTTGCGCATCGGAAGAAACTACGTCTATGTCGAGGTGCCCGAAGACGAGGAGCGGCGAGCGACCGTTCCGGTCGATTTACTCATCGACGAACTGGACCTGGACAAGGCCGTACAGCTGATCGAGGATCGAATCCAGTCCCAGATGCCCATCGGCCAGCATCCGGAAACCGGGCAGAACATCTACTCCTTGACGGGTCCTTTTGGTCCCTATCTGCAACTCGGCGAGCAGGAAGGCGACAAGAAGCCCAAACGCATCAGCTTGGGCAAGAAAACCGATCCGCGCAGCATCGATCTGGAATACGCGTTGCGACTGCTGTCCCTGCCGCGGGAGCTGGGCGTCTGTCCGGAAACCGGCAAAAAGGTTCGCGCCGGTCTGGGCCGCTTCGGTCCCTATGTCGAGCGCGACCGGGTCTTCGCCAGCGTCGAGAATGTGGACACCCTTTTCACGATTTCGCTCGATGCGGCCATTGAGCGCATCAAGAACAAGAACAAGAAGCCGGTCCTCAAGGAACTGGGGAATCACCCGACTTCCGGGGAACCGGTCCAGGTGCTCAAGGGGCGGTATGGTCCCTACGTCAGTGACGGAAAGGTCAATGCCAATATCGGCCGCGATGCCGATCCCGAAGACATGACCCTGGAAAAGGCTCTCGAATTGCTTTCGGTGGCGGCGACAAAGAAAAAGACCACGAAGAAGCGGACGACGAAAAAGAAGGTAACCAAGAAGACGGCCAAAAAGAAGACAACCAAGAAGAAAGCCACCAGGAAAAAGACCGCGAAGAAAAAGGTCGCGAAAAAAGTCAGCAAGAAGACCTCCGGATCGCCGAGCTCCGCTTCCGAATGAGAGACTTCGAATACCAGGTCACGGTCGTAGGCGGAGGGCTGGCCGGTTCCGAAGCGGCACTGCAATTGGCCGCCCGCGGGCTGCGGGTCCGGCTCTGCGAAATGCGTCCCGGGCGTACGACTCCGGCGCACCGAACCGGCAATCTCGCGGAGATCGTCTGCAGCAATTCCCTCAAGAGCACGGCTCCGGCGACTCCCTCGCGTCTACTCAAAGACGAGATGGACCGGCTCGGCTGCCGATTGCTGGATCTTGCACGCCAATCCGCCGTACCAGCCGGCGCCGCCCTGGCCGTGGACAAGGATGAGTTTTCGCGCCGTGTGGAAGAGGCCGTCGCGGCCCAGCCGACGCTCGATCTCGTGCGGGAGCCGATCGAGGAATTGCCGGAAATCCCGCACCACCGCTGGCTGATCGCCACGGGCCCGTTGACCTCCGATGCGCTGGTCCGTTGCCTGGGAGAGATGACCGGACTGCCCGCACTGCATTTTTATGATGCGATCGCACCGACGGTGACCCTCGAATCACTGGACCAGAGTCGCCTTTATCGCGCTGCGCGCTACGATCGGGGCGAAGCCGACTATCTGAACGCGGCACTCGACCAGGATCAATACCGGACGCTGGTCAGCGATCTGGTCGAATCCGAAAAGGCCGATGTCCATGACTTCGACCGCTCCGAATTGTTCTCCGGTTGCCAACCGATCGAGGAGATCGCAGCCTCGGGACCGCAATCTCTCGCCTTCGGCCCGCTGCGTCCCGTGGGACTGGTCGATCCGGCCACGGGTGTTCGGCCGCATGCCGTCGTGCAGTTGCGGCAGGAGAATCGAGAGGGAACACTGTATGGCCTGGTGGGATTCCAGACGCGCCTGAAGTATGGCGACCAGAAACGGATTCTGCGGAAAATCCCGGGCATGGAGAGCGCCGAGTTTGTCCGATTCGGACAACTGCACCGCAATTTCTACCTGGATTCGCCGCGGTGCCTGAGGTCCGACTTCTCCCTGGCGCACCGGCCCGATGTCCACGTTGCCGGGCAGATCACCGGTGTGGAGGGATACGTCGAATCGATCTCATCAGGATTGATGACCGCATTGCAGGTCGCCGCGGCCTGCGGGAAGCTGACCCTGACGGCACCGCCTCCGGAAACCATGCTCGGCGGTCTGCTGGGAGGATTCCTCTTCGACCGGACGACGGATCGGTTCAGTCCGATGAATGCCAACTTCGGATTGCTGCCCGATCTGGGATACAAGGTGCGCGGCAAGCGTGAGCGGAAGCTGGCCAAAGCCGAAAGGGCCCTGACGGCCCTCGAGGCCTGGCTGGCGTCCGTTGACTTGTCGCCGCCGGCTCGGTAGGGTTCGCGAGCGCATCGTTGTATCCTTGAGACGGAAACGAACCATGTCCCGACCTCGAATCTCCACTTTCGCCGAATACCTGGGCCTGGAACGGGGAATGAGCCCTCGTACGGTCGAGGCCTATGGACGCGATGTGGCTCGCTTCCTGGATACGGCAGTCGAGCAGGGAGTGCTCAAGACTCCCGATGATCCCTCCGAGTGGCCGCTCCTGGACGGGAGGAAGGATCTCCTGCGGGCGCATCTGGGGCGGTTGCGGGCGAAGAACTACAGCCTGCGAACCCTGGACCGCCACCTGGCGGCCATTCGGGCTTTCTATCGCTACCTTCTGGTGCACGGGGTGATCGGAAACCCGCCGCCGAATCTGCGGACCGGCCGCGGCGGACGCGAAAAGAAGTTGCCACGGGACCTCACGGTGGAAATGCTGGCAGCCGTGTTGGCGCTGCCCGATGTGACGTGCGAACGCGGTCGCCGCGACCGGGCGCTCCTGGAGATGATCTATGGGCTGGGCCTGCGCCTGGCCGAGGTCGTGTCCCTGGATCTGGATGCGCTGGATTTCCCGTCCGAACGCATTCGGGTGCTGGGCAAGGGGTCGCGCGAACGGATCCTGCCCCTGGCCGGTCTGGCGCGCGCCGCGGTGGAGGAAATGCTGGCCGATCGGCTTGCCCCGGCGGAAAGGCTCGACTTGCGGGATGGCCGGTTGGGCCGTGGGCTCAGCGGACAACCGCTTTTCTGGGGGCGGCCGGGGCGCCGGATCGCACGCCGTACCGTGCAGGCGCGCGTCGCCCACTACGCCGGCAAGCTGGCCGGTTTGCAGGGAGTATCGCCGCACACGCTGCGGCACAGTTTCGCCACGCACCTGCTGGAAGGCGGCGCGGGGATTCGGGTTGTTCAGGAATTGCTGGGTCATCGGAACCTTTCCACGACCCAGATCTATACGCAGTTGGATCGCAGTCGCCTGCGGGCGGCTTTCGATCTCGCCCATCCACGGGCGAAGGAAAAGAAACGGAAACGAGGCAAGTGATGGAATTGAGAGCTACAACGGTCCTGGCCGTCCTGCGCGACGGCAAGGGCGCCATCGGCAGTGACGGACAGGTCACTCTGGGCAATACCGCAGTCAAACACGGCGCGGTGAAGGTACGTGCGCTCTTGGACGGAAAGGTGCTGACCGGGTTCGCCGGAGGTGCGGCCGATGCGTTTTCACTCTTTGAAAAATTCGAAGGTCACCTCGAGCGCTACCAGGGACACCTGCAACGTGCGGCCGTGGAGATGGCTCGCGAATGGCGCAGTGATCGCATCCTGCGCAAGCTTGAAGCGATGATGATCGTCATGGACGACAGCAACATCTACACGGTCTCGGGCAACGGCGACATCATCGAGAGCGATCATCCGGTCGCCGCCATCGGTTCCGGCGGGCCCTACGCACTGGCCGCCGGCCGGGCCCTGCTCGATCACTCCGACC
>JANTGJ010000013.1 GCA_024762975.1 Candidatus Krumholzibacteriia bacterium | reverse complement strand
CCTGCTGCAGAAATTCGGAAGCGGGGGTGGCTGCCCAGCTGGAGGCGGCCGCGACCAGGATCAACACAAACAATAGCAACGACTTCTTCATCTCCAGGTCCCTTCTGGATGTACTGGATCGAGGGCGAATACGGGCGGCAACGATCGAGGCCGACGCCCGGCGAATTCGACAAGGTACACAGGACCCGGTGAAAGGCCCACAATCGCCAAATTAGAATAACAAAGAATTGTTGCAGAATTATCACGCGCCGAGAGGGAATTTTCCGGCCGTTTTCGATGCCTGCCGGCAATGGCAACCGGCAATCGCCGTCAGCTCTGGCCGCCGAGCGCCGAGCGTCGCTTGCGCAACGCGGCCCGTATCGTCTCGGCCAGGTCGACGCGGCTATAGGGTTTGGCGATAAACGCGCACAGGCCCTGTTCCAGCAGATGGTTGACCGCTTCGGGGTCGGCGAAACCGGAAGAGAGGATGACGCAGGCCTCGGGATCGGCGCTGCGAATCGAGGCGAAAGCCGACCGTCCCCCCAGTCGCGGCATCACCAGATCCAGCAGTACGACATCGATCTGGTCGCGATGCTCACGGTAGATCTCCAGTCCTTCGATCCCGTCGCTGGCCGTGTATACCTCGTAGCCCATTCCCTGGAGCATCTCCACCGCCATCCCGCGTACGGTATCGTCGTCATCGACGACCAACACCGTTCCCTGGACCAGGGTCGGCACCATTTCGTCGTGAATGATCGAACGCGGCAATTCGATGTCGTGCAGCGGCAGGTCGATATTGAATGTCGTGCCGCTCCCCGGGCCGGTCTCCACTTCGATGGCACCCTCGTGCACCTCGACACAGCCGTACACCGCGGCCAATCCCAGACCGGTCCCGCGGCCGCGTTCCTTGGTCGTGAAGAAGGGTTCGAAGATTCGGCCGCGCACGGAATCGGGAATCCCGGTTCCGTTGTCGCGCACCGACAGCCGCACGTAGGAACCGGGCTGGAGATCGAACGCACTCCGTGCGCATTGCTCGTCGTCGAAGTGGACGACCTCGGTGCGGATCCGGATCACACCTCCGTCGGGCATGGCATCGCGAGCGTTGATGCACAGATTCATGATCATCTGTTGCAACTGCGTCGGGTCACCGACCAGTGTCGATTGCGATGCGACCAGGTCCGATTCCAGGGTCACCGACTGTCCGACAGTGCGCTTCAACAGACTCAGAGCGTCCTGGATGACATCGTGCAGGTCCAGTGGCGTGGACAGCAACTTGCCCTGGCGCGAAAAGTCCAGCAGTTTGCGTGTCAGGTCGGCGGCGCGTTCGCTGGCGCGAAGAATCGCGACGCAACTCTCCAGCGCCTCGGGGTCTTCCTGGAGCTCCATCTGCAGCAGTTCCGCGTATCCCATGATGCCGGCCAACATGTTGTTGAAGTCGTGGGCGATACCACCGGCGAGCTGGCCGACCGATTCCATTTTCTCGGCCTGGCGCAGGCGCCGCTCGAGATCCAGCTGCTGTGTCACGTCGCGAAATACGATGACCACGCCACGGGTCGAACCGTCGCTCGAAAGGATGGGTGCACCGCTGTCGGCTATCAGGCATTCCTGCCCATCGCGTTTGACGAGGATCGTGCCCGGCGCGATCGTCACCGGCTCGCCGGATTTCAGCACCGTCTCGAAACCGAGGTCGGTCTCGGTTCCCGGCGGCGCTGTTTCCGAGGGCCGTAGCCGGAACACTTCACTCAGGTGCCGTCCTCGGGCCTCTTCCAGACTCCAACCCAGCAGTTCCTGGGCCACGGGATTCAGTCGCGTAACGTTGCCCCGGTGGTCGGTGGCCAGCACGCCGTCGCCAATGCTCTGCAGCGTGGTGGCCAGATCCTCTCGACCGATGCGCAGCCGTTCTTCGGCAAAGTGGCGGCGGCGGATGTTCACCGACAGGACGAGAATCACGGCCAACAGGACGACCATCACGGCGGCGGTACCGATCACGAGATTGCGGTGACCGGCCAGGAAGGAAACCGGTTTTCCCAGTACGATGCTGCCTGCGGGGAGCGCAGCGACATCGATTCCATATCGTTCCAGTGCTGCGTGATGGAAGCGCCACTCGAAGGCCCCGCTCGGATACGGTGGCAAGTCGTCGATCGGTGTGCCGCCCAGGAAGGCGGCGGCCATTTCGGCTCCAAGCCGTCCCTGCACTTGCGCACCGGTGACTCGTCCACCGATTGGACCGCCGGTGACGTTGAAATCGAGCAGGCAGTAGATCGGCACCGGACAGGCGTCGGCCAACTCGTCGCCCATTTGTTCAAAGGTGGAATAGGTACCCTCGCTGTCCCCGAAATACACACCCAGCAGGCAGAGTTGGCCGGGTCCCAGCCGGGAAAGGCGCTGCTTCAGTTGGTCCAGCGGTACGTTGTCATTGTAGTCCAGGCGAACTCGTTCGCCCAGATCGGTCAAATCGCGCTCGATGGAGGCGCGCACTTCGCTGCCGGTCGTCAGGAAATCGTTCACGACCAGGATTTCCTGCGTATCGGGATGCAACCGCAACATCAATTCGATCGTCTCGCGCGGCGCGTAGACCTCGGCGACCCCGGTGAACTGGTCCAAACCTTCGATTTCGGAAGGCTGGAACCCGTTCACTCCGCAGAAGATGACCGGGGTGCCGGGAAAGAGCGGGTCCCGGTGCTGTCGCAGGAAGTCGTAGGCGTTGTTGTCGCTGCAGAGGATCAGGTCGATTTCGGTATCGCGATACTTGCGATCGAGCATCTGATAGATAGCCCGCAGGTATTCCGCGTCGTAGTAGCGTTTGGTGTCCATGTATTCCAGGCGCAGATCCACGGCTCCGGAATCGACGTCCAGTACGGTCTCGATTTCACGGGTAATCGTTTGCACCCAGTTCATGGGAGGTGCGTAGGAGTGCAGAACCAGGACTCGGGGAATGTGTGACGTGGAAGCAGCGGCCAGAGGCGACGAGGCAAGGGCCAGCACGAGGAGGCAACCGACAGTGACGCACACCCATCCGAAACGGAATTTCATCGGGTAAACCATAGATCGGAGGATAGGGGAAAAAACTCCGAGTGTAAAGGCGGGCGATCTGTTGGCCGATGGATGGGATCCCGGATCCGATACCGCCCCGGGACGACGTGGTGATCGTCCCGGGGCGGATTCATGCCGGGGCAAGGGGTCCCCGCGGTAGAGCTTCGCGCTCGCGCCTATCCCCGCTTGAACAGGAACAGACTCCGGACCATCTGCGGATTGCCATCGATCTCGATCAGTGGATACGCCAGGAAGTTGATGGGCCCCGATTTCGGCATCGGATCCACTTCCAGGTCGCGGCCCACGGAAAACTCGATTCGATTGGCGGGGTGATGGCCAAAGAAGTACATCGACAGCGCACTGAACTTGTCGGCTTCGCTGATGTCCACGGGCCACCACTTGCCCTCGGCGTAGAACTCGGCCCAGCAGTGGTAGCCGTCGGTGCCGCCCTCGTTGCGGTCCGAAGGAATCGAGGCGCCGATCGCGAATCGGGCCGGGATGTCCACGGCGCGGGCCATTCCGATGAAGTAGGCGTGATAGTCGGTGCAGTTGCCATACAGGGAGTTGCAGGCGAACACGGCATCGCCTTGGCCCCAACCTTCGCCGAATTTCTTGTACTGCATGGTATCCATGACGTGATCGTACAGGGCCCGGGCCTTCATCAGATCACTGTCGAAGCCCTGGACGGCACGCTCGGCCTCCGCCGTCAGGGTAGCATCCGACGGCACCATTTTTTCCGGGAGAAGATACTGTTTCGCTTCTTCGGGATCGCCGGCGTAGGCGCTCTTCTCGTGGCGTTCGACGTCGTAGACGATCTCGATTTTCTGGCCGGAATCCTTCGGCGTCAGGTCCAGCACCATCACCTGGTTGCCGTACTTGCTGTCGGTCACGGTCTGGGGCTTGCCCGGCACGTTCACGGAACGGACGGTCACTTTCTGGTAGGGGTCCGACTTCACCAACGGCAACCAGCAACGCGCGTCGGCGTCGATCTCGGGCAGCGTGGCCGTGTAGCGGAATTCGAAAGTGTCGGTGCCGTTCATCACACCCAGCAGAGCCTCATCGGCATCGTCGACCTGGGTGCGCACCCAGGTCTTGTCCTCGGCCTGCTGCCATAGGTAGTAGGGGACGCCGTTCAGCTTGTGCACCGTGGTTTCGGTGACGGTCATATCCCCTTTCGTGCCGGACAGGAAAAAATCGATGTCGTAGAATTCGCCATCGGAGCTGGCCATGTCCACACAAGCGAAGTGCTCGCGCGGTCCGAGCGTGGCGAGGTACTCCACGTGCACTCGCACCAGCTTCAGTCTCAGTTCCTTGCCCTCGAAGGGGACGGTGAAATAGCCATCGCCCTTCTCCACCTCCTGGGCGATGTGTTTTTCGATACCCGCCTTGATGTCGGTCGTGACAATCGGCTCATCGGCGGCAACGGCGGGCAACGCGAAGCCCAGGCACAGCAGGGCCGCCGCGAAGGTCAATCCGTATCGGGAGAGGTTTTTCATCATGATCGATCCCTTGGTCAGGGTAAATCCCGCAACTAGTGGGCGGGGTGGTCCAGTGGTTTGCGATCGGGGCGTTTCACCGGTTCGGTGGTTCGGATCACCAGCTTGATACCGTGCAGGACACCATTGTCGGCCATCAGGTCGGGGCGCAGGACGCGCGAGCCATTTACGGTGATGACACCGCCGATGGCGCGGATGTGTAGGTCCTGGCCGTTGACGTTCGCGACCTTCATCGACTCGATGCGGTCGGAGGTCAACCTGCCGGGTACGACATGGTTGGCCAGCAGCCCGGCCAGTTGCGCCTGGTTCGCCGGTTGGAGCAGGTCGTCCAGCATCCCTTCGGGCAGGCGGGCGAAGGCCTCGTCCGTAGGGGCGAACACGGTGTAGGGGCCCTTGCCCTCGAATCGCTCCGTTACACCCGCAGCGTCGACGATCTTCAGGAAGGTCGCGAACCCGCCGGCCTGTTTCGCCGCCTCGAGCACGTTCTTGGCCGGATGGGTGGATTCGCCGGCCTGTTCGTGTTGAGAGTCCTGGAGCTGGTCGTGGGCCGGATGCTCCTGCGCGAACGCGAACGTGCTGAGCAGCAGCATCACGATCGTGAGCGCGAAAGTCTTCGTTGTTTTCATTCTATTCCTCCGGAGAGTGTTTCGTGATTCGTCCGCCAGGATACGAGCAAACGGAGTTCGCCGCCAAGGCGCCGGCGAAATCTGAGCTGTCGGTCAAGACCCCTTCAGCCCAGGGACAGGCCCGCCCGAACAAGGGTTCCTCCGGCACGGCCAAGCCAATTGCACAGTTAAAATGATTCGAATATCACTTGTCGAAAACCTAGAATAGTGGTATAACATACTCCAGTATCATTGCTTGCGATTCCAGCTCCGGATTTCCGCAATACCCACCGTCCGACGAGGAGCCTCGACCCATGTCCGACCCGAACACCCCCGACGTCTATGGACCGAATCCCGAAGTCGCCGCCCGCTCCCACATTGGTTCGATGCAGGAGTATGAACGCCTGTATCGCCTATCGCTGGACGACCCCGAATCGTTCTGGGCCAGGGAAGCGGCCAATATTTCGTGGTTCCACCCGTGGCGGCAGGTCTTCGACAGTGACTATGAGAACGTGGACTTCGCGTGGTTTCTGGGCGGCCGGCTGAATGCCTGCTACAACTGCGTCGATCGGCACCTGAACGACAAGGGCGACCAGGACGCGATCGTGTGGGTCAAGGATGAACCGGGCGAGTACGAGCACATCACCTACCGGCAATTGAAGCACCAGGTCGCCAAGGTCGCCAACGTACTGAAAGCACACGGTGTACGGAAGGGCGACCGCATCGCCATCTACATGCCGATGATTCCGGAACTGGCCTACACGATGCTGGCCTGTGCGCGCATCGGCGCTGTTCATTCGATCATTTTCGGCGGCTTTTCCAGCGAGGCCATCCGCGATCGCGTGCTGGATGCCGAATGCAAGCTGGTCGTCACGGCCAACGAGGGATTGCGCGGGGGCAAAAAGCTGCAACTGAAGAAGACCGTCGATCGCGCCGTCGACGGTTTGGATATGGTCGAGACCGTTTTGGTCGCACGCCGTACCGAAGCCGATACCGAAATGAAGGCCGGTCGTGACTACTGGCTGGACGAGGAATGCCGGAAGCAGCGGTCCACCTGCAGCGTGGAATGGATGGGGGCCGAGGATCCGTTGTTCATCCTGTATACCTCCGGCTCGACCGGTCAGCCCAAGGGCGTGATGCATACCACCGGCGGCTACATGGTCTACTCTCAGATGACCCACCGCATCGTCTTCGACTATCACCCGGGTGACGTCTATTTCTGTGCGGCGGACATTGGCTGGATCACCGGGCACAGTTACATCGTCTATGGGCCGCTCGCCAACGGTGCGACCACGGTCATGTTCGAATCGATCCCGACCTATCCCGATGCCGGACGTTACTGGCAGATCGTGGACGATCTCGGTGTCAACATTTTCTACACAGCTCCGACGGCGATCCGCGCCATCGCGCGCGAGGGAGACTCGTTCCTGGAAAACAGCAAGCGCGACTCGCTGCGGGTGCTGGGCACGGTCGGTGAGCCGATCAACCCCGAAACCTGGCGCTGGTACTGGGAGAAGGTCGGCAACCGGAACTGCTGCATCGTCGATACCTGGTGGCAGACCGAAACCGGTGGCATCATGATCACGCCGCTTCCGGGAATCACACCCCTGAAGCCAGGTTCCGCGACGCTGCCGTTTTTCGGGGTGAAACCGATGCTGGTGGACGAGGAGGGGAAGCCGGTCGAGGGCAATGGGGTATCCGGCAATCTGTGTATCACGCAGTCGTGGCCCGGACAGGCGCGTACGGTATGGGGCGATCACCATCGCTTCTACGAAACGTATTTCAGCCAGTACCCGGGCAATTATTTCACGGGCGACGGCTGTCGGCGCGACGAGGACGGCTACTACTGGATCACCGGTCGTGTCGATGACGTCATCAACGTATCGGGCCACCGGATGGGAACCGCCGAGGTGGAATCCGCGCTGGTCGCGCACGAGGCCGTGGCCGAGGCGGCCGTGGTCGGTTTCCCTCACGAGATCAAGGGCCAGGGGATCTTCGCCTACGTCATTCTGGGTACCGAGACGAACGGAGCGACGGCCGACGAACTGGTCGGCGCACTGAAACAACAGGTCCGGCAGGTGATCGGCCCGATCGCCGCGCCCGATGCGATTCAGATCTCGCCGGGCCTGCCCAAGACGCGGTCGGGCAAGATCATGCGTAGAGTATTGAGGAAGATCGCAGCTGGCGAGTACACCGGCTTGGGAGACACCACGACGCTGGCCGACCCGAGTGTGGTCGAAAAGCTGATCGAAGGACATCGGCAACTGTCCGGATAGAGGGAACCGATGGGGGATTGGAAACTGCCCAGCGCGCGGCAAGCCGTAACCTGGCGGGGAGGCGCACTCTGCCTCGCCGTTCTTGTCGCCGTCTCGCTCCTGGCCGGCGCGTCTTCGTCCGCTGCTCCGCAATTGCATCCGGATCTCGAGGCCCAGAACGAGGAGGTCGCCGGCTTGTACGGCGAGGGTCGCTATGCGGAGGGCGTCGAACTGGCCCGCCGGTACCACGCCGAATGGGTCGAGCGACTCGGCGCGGATTCTCCCGAGGCCTGTTCGATGGCAGCCAACCTGGGGCCCCTGCTGACCTCGGCGGGTGAATACGAGGCCGCGGAGATCGCACATCGCGAAGCCATCGAATGCCTGAGCGCAACCTTCGGGCCGGACAGCGAGGAGCTGGCCTCGGCGTTGAACAACTACGGATCCCACCTGGGTTTTACCGCCGACTTCGGCCGTGCCGAAATCGCCCTGCGCGAATCCATCAGGTTGCTACGGCTGAACCTGGGCGAAGGCCACATGTACGTGGCCATCACCTTGAACAACCTGGGCATCAATCAGCAGAATCAGGGCAATCCGGTTGCTGCCGAGCGCACCCTGCGCGACGCCGTTGCGCGCCTGCGGACCAGTCTGGGCAGTGAACATCCGTACACTGCGGCCGCCGTGAACAATCTCGGACGTCTGCTGGTATCCCTGCGCCAGTTCGAGGAAGCTGAACCGCTGCTGGTCGAGTCCCTGGCGGTGAGGGATTCCACGCTGGGTCCGGGGCACAGCCAGACGGCGATCGGGCACCGCGACCTGGGCCGGCTGTATTGGCGTCAGGGTCGCTTTGCCGAAGCCGAGGAGCAGTTTCGCCGGGCGCGCGTGGACTTCGAAGCCGCCGTGGGAAAGGAACACCCGGATGTCGCGATGACTCGCCACGGACTGGGCCGGGTCCTGGCTTCGGAGGGCCGCCGGGAGGAAGCGCGTGTGGAATTCAAGGCCGCACTCGAACTCTTTGCCCGGAACTATGACGAGGGTCATTCTTCCCTGGTCCAGTTGGAACGCGAACTGGGCGAACTGGATCTGGCCGATGGAAGGATTTCCGATGCGCTGCAGCGTTTCGAGGCAGCGGCGCAATCCTTCGAGACGGGGCGGAACCGAACCGGCGAGGGCCTCAGCCGTGCCACCTACCTGGACAGTCCCTGGCGCGCGTTGGCTGCCGCCCGCTTGCTGCAGGGCGACGACGAGGGTGCCTGGACGGCCCTGGAAAAGAGCATGGGGCGCGTGTTGGCCGATGTGCTTTTTCCGGGCAAGACGCTGCCGAATCCTGTCGATGAGGCGACCGCGCTGATCGGCTGGCTGGATATCGATGCCGGGGATGGCCCTCGGGCGTGGGCCTGGTCGTTGCGTGGGGATCAGGTGCGTTGGCACGAACTGTTCCGGGCTGCGCGTTTCGAGGCGGCGATCGGGTCCTTGCGCAAGGAGCTGGCCGAGCCGGGTGCGCAGGCCGAATTGCGCAGGGCCGCGAATCAGGTATGGCGCCAACGCATCGCGCCGCTCGAGGACGACCTGCGCGACGTCAAGCATCTGGTCGTGATCCCGGGCAGCGGAATGCTGGGTATTCCAGTGGGCGCGCTGGTGGACGACAACGATCGCTGGCTGGCGGATCGCTGGACCCTTTCCTACGCGCCGTCTCCGCAGGTGTGCTCATGGCTGCATGGATTCGAGGCGCGCAATGAAGGTGGCGCGCTCTTTGTCGGCGATCCGATTCTCCCGGGCGGCGACCACCTGGCGGTTGCGTCGCGCCGGCCGACCGACGATGTGATTCGCGGGGCAACGCACGGTTTGCGGGAAGACCTGGACCGCCTGCCGCCCCTGCCCGGTACAAGGGCCGAAGTGCTTGCACTGGCTGCCGACTGGGAGGGCAGTACGGTCCTACTGGGTGCTGAGGCATCCGAAGACGCCGTGGCCCGACTGGCGGAATCCGATGACCTCGACCACTACCGCGTATTACACTTCGCGACCCACGCCCTGGTGGATGCCGAAGATGCCGATGCCTCGGCGTTGGTGCTCAGCCGGGTGAAATCACCGGCCCCCACGGTCCTTCTGGCGAGCGGGGAGACGATTCGCGACGGACTGGTCACTTCGGGCGAGATCGCCAGGGACTGGCGGCTGGATGCCGACCTGGTGGTGCTCAGTGCCTGCAATTCGGCGCTGGGTCGAGAGGTGGTAGGCGAGGGGCTGGTCGGCTTCGCCCATGCCTTCTTGCGCACGGGCGCACGCTCGGTATTGGTCAGCCAGTGGAGCGTTCCGGATCGCGCGACGCTCGAATTCATGACGGTCTTCTACGGCGCCTGGCGCGGCGAGGGTCTCTCCCGGGCCGAATCCCTGGCCCAGGCTCGTCACCGGTTGCGCGACTTTCGTGACCCCGACGGCCGGCGTCCCTATCGCCATCCCTACTATTGGGCTCCTTTCGTGCTGGTCGGCGATGAGCGCTGATTCTCTCCATGAAGTTTCCGACCCCGAACGTATCGAGGGGTTCCTGCACGGGGATGCGCAGGCCCATCGCGAGATCCGTGGTTGGGTCGAGCGAATCGTGCGCCTGCATGCCTGGCGATTGCGCAGCAATGAGGATCTGGTGCAGGATGTTCTCTACGAGTTGCTGCGGAACCTGGGCGCGGGGCGTTTCGAGGGGCGTTCGGCGCTGAAAACCTACGTCGAGCGCGTGGCGAAATACCGTTGTATCGATGCGATTCGCCGCGCACGCCTTCGCATGCATCGATCCCTGGAAGAAAGCGGGGAACCTGAGCCTGCGCACAACGACCATCCGGAACGGAGGGCGGCGGCGAACGAGGAGATCCGCCGGGCATATGCAGTGCTGGCGTTGCTGCCCGAGCCCTGCCGGAAGTTGTTGAAGCGACTCCTGGCGGACGAGACTCCCTACGAGGAACTCGCCGTCGAGTATGGGGTCGCGATCGGAACGATCAAGTCGCGCGTCGCCCGTTGCCGGAAGCGGGCCCATGAATTGCGCCGACAAAGGGGAGGATCCCAATGAACGAGCCCGGGAATGACTGGCTGGAAGAGGCCGTCCGCAGCGAGGGAGCAGTGATCTTTTCGGACCATCCGCCGAGTCGGCACCTGGTGTTGTATTCGGAGGCACCCCATGAATTGGCCGATACGGACCTGCGTGCGCTCACGGATCACCTGCGCGTGTGTGACGAGTGTGCCGATGACCTGGCGAGGTTGCGGTCCGCGAGCATCGAATTGAATGGACTCGAGGTCGCCGGGACCGGTCCGAGCCTGCGCGACCGCGTGCTTCGGTTTCTGGCGCCCCGATTCCTGATTCCCGCAGTCTCACTGGCCATTGCGGCCATCGCGGTCTTCGGCCCCGATTCCGCTCCCGAATCGATGCTTCCGATCGGACACCCGGTGACCTTGCGGAGCGAGGTCGAGCGGGGCGGCGCCACGGAGGTCGTTGCTGATGCTTCTGGCCGCATCACACTATCGTTCTTCCTGCCGGATGACGACCAGGGGCCGGTGGCGATGTGTGATGTACGAATCCTGGACTCCGGCGGCCATGAAGTGGCTCGCATCGATCGAGCCGGGGCCTTCGACGAGTATGGCACCTTCGTTTTGACCCTGGACGCTTCGGGATTGACGCCGGGAGGCCATGAACTCGTCGCGGTCGATCGGCTGGGTGAACGCCGCTTCTTCTTCGAATATCGAGATTCCGAAAAATAGAGGGAACCATTTTCCTCCAGATTCGACGAGTCCTCCGAGGCCGGAATCGATTTCGGCCATCGGGTACGCGCCGCCGAGGGATTCGGCGCGCCCGACGCCCCTGAACGCATGTACCGGAGGAATGTCATGATCGCTCGCATTCTCATTGTCATCGCCTTCGCGCTGGTCCCGTCCCTGGCGACCGCGCAGATCATACCCATCAGCCAGATTCGCTATGTCGAGGGCAGTGCGGAATTCTATAACCAAGGCACCAGCGACTCGTACTCCGATGGCGACTACCAGGAATCCTTCCAGTACACGCCGTTCGACGCTCAGGTCGCTCCGTCCATCAATTTTAGCGATACCTACTGCGACATCTATTCCGATCAGATCTCGTCGATTTCACCCACGAATCTGACGGCGATCCTGAATTCGGGGGGCTGGGGTGAAAACCTGGATCCGGACATCGAACTGCAGTCCTATACCTACTCGTCGTTCGAAGTGGAATTTCAACTCACTTCCGCTCACGATTTCTATCTGAGCGTTTCCGGATTCGCCGAAGGACCGGGTAATGGCTATGTCAGTCTCTACAATGAGTTGGGTGAACAGATTTTCGATTTCTCGGTGTCGTGGGACAATACCAGCGTCGATGAGGTGGGGACGCTGCCTGCCGGAACCTACTGGTTGATGGCGGATACCGCCCACGAAATGTTCATCACCGGCGAGGGCGGCGACGGTGGTGAAGTCTCTCTCGATGCATCGTTCGACGTGACACCGGCCTCGTCGCCCGTGGGGGACTCGGGGGTGGGAAGCTATCTGACGGCCGGCCCCAATCCGATGTCCGAGCGCACCATGATCGCATTTGCCGGTGCTCCGCAACGAACGGTGCAACTGGATGTTTTCGACGTCCGCGGCCGGCTGGTCAAGCGCCTGATCGAGGGCGGTTCGAGCAGTGGCCGCGTCGCCTGGGACGGCCGCGACGCGAATGGCCGCCGCGTTCCGCAGGGCACCTATTTCCTACGCATGCACAGCGGTGGCGAGGTGCATCAGCAGAAAGTCGCTGTCGTCCGATAGCTGATCGCTCATCGAGCGGGGGGCGGCTGCGGTCGCCCTTTTTTTGTGGCTGCATCATTCCGGTTCGGTTATTGATTGGACCGTTGATGTCGTGGCCGTTGCCCCATTCCCTAGTTCACATCAGGATGGTAATCGATGAACCGATTCGGTCGATCCCTTCTACTCTTGTGCATTCCGGCGCTGATCGGGGTGGCAGCTTGTTCCCCCTCGGACTCGGAGTCGTCTTCCCGACAGACAGCCGAGGCCGGGATTTCGGGAAAAATTGAAGGTGGGCTACGGGTATTGACCCTGGACCCGTCGGCAAAAAACCAGCATTTCGCGATTTTCCGGGGTGACTACGTCCGGGCCGAAAGGGCCGGTGGCGGAGTGTTCACGATCCAGGTGCCTGCGCTGGGGGTGGAAAAACAGTTCCCCGTCGCGGAAGGACAGAAGCCCTACTTCAAGGTGTCGAAACCCGGCAAGTACCCGTTTACAGCGGGTGCCGCCGCCGGCGTGATCGAAGCCGTCGAGTTCCAGGCAGCTGCTTACCGGGAAGTTTCATCCCAACAGGCCGTCGAGTTGATCGCTAATCTCGAGCCGCTGGTTCTGGATGTCCGGACTCCTCGGGAATACGCCAGTGGCCACCTGTCCGGTGCGC
Organism: Candidatus Krumholzibacteriia bacterium; assembly: GCA_024762975.1. Lineage (GTDB taxonomy): Bacteria > Krumholzibacteriota > Krumholzibacteriia > LZORAL124-64-63 > LZORAL124-64-63 > JANTGJ01. Next base: position 32,246 of record JANTGJ010000013.1, on the reverse strand, counting down.
AGCTGATACCCATCCAGGTCTTGCAGAACAAGCTGTCCGATATCGAGGCGAAGAAGGACGATCCGATTTTCGTCTATTGCCGTTCCGGGAATCGCAGCACCGTCGCGGCGAAGATTCTCGTCGACCACGGCTTCACCAATGTCGTGAATCTGCGCCGGGGGATCGTGGAGTGGCAGCGCGAGGGCCGGCCCGTCGAGCGCTGAGTTGCCGATTCGTTTGCGCGGGCATGATGAGGCCCCGGTTCCGTATCCGGGGCCTCGTATTGCAGGACTGCGACACTATTTGATCAGGGCCATTTTTTGGGTCTCCACTCGATTTCCCATTTTCAACTGCGCAAAGTAGATACCGCTCGAGACCCTGCGCCCGGAATCGTCCCTACCATGCCAAGTCATCTCATGCCGGCCGGGTCCGTAGAATCCCTCGGTCACGATCGCGGTCAGCCGACCAGCCGAATCATACACCGACAGACGGATCTCTTCGCCCCGATCCAGGGAGAAGGACAGTTGCGTACTTGGATTGAACGGGTTGGGGAACGCCGGTTCGAGCAGGCCATCGGTGGCCACGGCAGGCAGATCGATGACCGACGACGGGCACGAAGCCAGACCCTGCGCTACCGCGCCGCGGAACAACTCTTTTGCCGCTTCCGTGACCCGGTTGATCGTGGTCGAATTGTCGAGCCCGCCATGGACGAACACGCCAAACACGTAGTCACGGTAGCGGATGCTCGTTCCCGTCCGCGCGCAGGTCGGCAAGCTGACGATGCCTGCCACCGAGATGAACTCGTCCTGCGATCCGTACTGTGGCAACGTGTAGCCCCCCGGCTTCCATGCGGTGCGCACATTCGTCCAGTAACTGCCGGCTGCGTCGGGGATGCCCAGATCGATGGCCACTTCGTCGACGAGATCCTCGAGGTTGGTCGTGAACCACCACGGGCTGGGTGTGTCCTGGTTCTGCATCAGGCTGTAGTAGGTGTCGCGCGTCGGTTCATCCAGGATTTGCAGGGTCTCGATACGCTCGTACAGTTCGCCCGCGTTGCGCAACGTCAGTTGGTTCGGGTTCGCGAAGGCATCGGATCCGCACCCCAGAGTGTGGTTGATCGAGGTCGAGGTCATGCCGGCGATATTCTGCGCCGTATTCGTGATCGCAGCCAGCCCGTACAGGTTCCGGATTCCCTGCGTTGCGGCGTTATCCGAGTTGACCATCATTCGCCGCAGTGTTTCCTGGAGCGTTTGGGTCGTGGTCGGGGCGCCGCCGATCGGACAGCTGCCGTTGTAGTTGATCGAATAGGTGACCGGAGTGGCCAGACTGATATTGCCGGCCATCACGTCTCGCATGGCATGCAAGTGGTGAGTGGCCTTGATGGTGCTGGCGGGCTCGAACTGGAAGTCCGGTTGCAACGAAGCAAGAGTTGAACCGTTGATCTCGCGCAGATAGACGCCTGTATCTCCGTCGCGACCCCAGTCCAGGATCTCTCCCATCTGCACCGTCAGTGCGGACGAGTTGTTCAGCAGTACCAGGTTGAAACGGCTGTTGCCTCCGACCTCATACCGGTCGATGTCCACGATGCGCGCACCGGCCTGCGCGGCCAATCCACCGATATCGCTGAAGGGAACGTTGTAGTACCACCACCAGGTCTGGGGCGTGTGGAAGTTGCGGGAGATCAGTATCGCATCGAAACGCGGCGTCGTCGGGTCCCGAACCTCGAATTCGAGGATCCGCATGTTGTTGTTGTTCATGTAGTTGGTAATCGTCGCGAGATCCGTGTTGTGGAACCAGCCCCAACCTGCGGCGTCCTCGCCGGCGTTGCGGATCATGATCACGGCATAGCGTCGGCCGCTACTGGTGTCATACGATTCGATATCGGTCAAGCGAGCGTCGTTGGTCGACAGGAAGGAGGAGATCTGGGCCGTCGTGATTCCCGCGTAGTACCACCACGATTTGGACTGCGCCCCCGTATTCGGAACCATGATCACGGCAAAGCGCTCGTTGCCGGCACCGTCGATGTAACGCTCGATGTCGATCAGGCGCGCATTGTGGGCCGTCAGGAGGTTGTTCACGTCCGCAATCGTCGCTGCGTAATACCACCACCAACCCGAGGCATAGTCGCCCGAGTTCTTGACGTAGGCTGCGGTGAAGCGCAGTGGCGAGGAGCTGTGGATTTCGATGTCGATCAGGCGTGCGTTCTGGTTCGTGGCCAGATCGTTGATCTGGGCTTCGGTCACGTTCGAGTAGTAGTACCAGCCGGTCTCTTCGTCCTCGATGCGTTCGGGATCGACATCGGCCAACGCCGGGACCGCGGCGAGCAGTACGAAGAGCCACAGCGGGAATCGGTTCAGGGGTTTCATATTGATTCCTTTCCGATACAAGGTATGGGAGTCATACGGAATCAGGTTCGACGGCGAGTTGCTTGCATCGGGAGATGAGCGGCGATCCCAACGGAAACAATGTAGCGGAGCACATTGAAAACGCTCTGACAGCTTTGATGTTTGGTTCGATCCGTGGTCATCGCCTGCCAGGAAGGTGCAGATCGTACAACCGAGTACAAAAATCTTATAGATTCGCGGTTCAGGGAGCGTCAGGTCTCGTCTCACCTGTCCACCGGGCCGCCCCCCACGATCCCGGGTGGCTTGGTCACCCCCGCTTGATCGCGTTGACGATCTGATCGAGCTTCTGCAGAAACTGCGAGCGGTCCTTTTTCGAGAACGGAGGAGGGCCGCCCATCATGACTCCCTGATCCCGCAGTTCGGCCAGCAGGTGGCGCGTAGCCAAAGCACCGGCCACATTGTCGTCGGTGAACGGCTTGCCCGAGTGGCCCAGCACCCGCGCGCCCTTGTCCAGACAGTGGGCAGCCAACGGAATGTCCCCGGTGATCACGATGTCGTCCTTTCCCGCGTGTTCGGTGATCCAGTCGTCCGCCTCGTTCAGACCCTGGTCCACGACCACCAGTTTGATGCGCCCGCCGGTCGGATATTTCATGTACGAGTTGGCTACGAGCGTGACTTCCAGTCCATAGCGTTCGGCGACTTTGTAGGTCTCGTTCTTGACGGGGCAGGCATCGGCGTCGATGTAGATGTGAAGCATGGTTCTTTCCGTTTGGCTGGCAGGTTTCGCGGTGAACGAACAGATATGCTATAATCCGCGCCACGGACAAGCAACTCGCAACCCTGCATCCCAGAGGACCGTGACCATGTTTCGTCTCGCCTGCCTGCTGCTCCTGCTCGTGGCCGCGACCAGCGGATACGCCGCCACCGGCGTTCACACGACCTACCTCTGGCACATGCACCAGCCGATCTACTGGCCGGATCAGAGCGTCTGGAATCCGGGACGATACGAAACGGCCTACGAAACGATCACTCTGGGCCACAGCCTGAACAATGTGTTCGACATCTTCAACAAAGATGACCGGGTGGCGGACTATCAGTGGTATCCGAAAGATGCCCTCCAGTCGGTGCTGGATCTGCCCGACGCGGGGGCGCAGGTCTCGTTCGCCGGTGCGTTGATCGAAAATCTGAACGGTTTGGGCGCGGCCGGGTGGAATGGCGGACGCTATGCCTCCAACTGGTACTCGCACTACCGAACGGCGATGAGCTGGTCGACATCGACCGGACACCGCCGTCTCGAACCGGTCCTGGCCGGATTTCATCACGCGGTTTACCCCTTGATGGATGACAACGCTTTCCGCATGGAACTGGCCTGTGCGCAGGAAATCTGGGGTGAGGCATGGGGAGGCGGTGCGGTTTCCACCGGGTTTTTCCCGGCGGAAATGTGCTTCTCCGAGCGGCTGATTCCTGCTCTGGTCGACGCGGGGGTGACCTGGTCCATCGTACCCGACCTGCACCTCGGCCGCGCCTGCGAGAACTATCCCTATGATGCGGGGCAGGACAACTGCGATCCTCCCAACCGTGCGGATCAATGGAATCCGGCACAGGCGAACTGGACGAACCACACCATCTCGCGCGGGGTGTCGCTGAAGGTTCCGTACCCGTACGGTTTCACGCCTCATCGCGCGCAGTACATCGATCCGAACACGGGAATGGCAGCCGGTCTGGTCGTCGTTCCTGCCGCCAACGCCATGGGCTGGGAGGAGGGGTACGGCCTGTTCGGCACCGGAGGCATCGACGCGATCGCCGCGTCCAATAATCCGGCGCGGCCGATGCTCGTACTCTTTGCCCACGACGGGGACAATGCCTGGAGCGGGGGCTACTCGTACTACCACGAAAACGTCACCCAGTTTGCGCACGCTGCCGCCGGTCAGGGATACACGCCGACCACGGTGGCGACCTACCTGGCGCAACATCCCGTGCCGGCCGGCGACGTCGTGCATGTCGAAGACGGCGGTTGGGTGAACGCCGACGGGGATTTCGGATCGCCGCAGTACATCAACTGGAACTGGCCGCTGGTGAACGCCGCGGGCGTGTTCGACATTCCGGGCGGCTGGGCCGAGGACGAGCGCAACTGGGCGGTGTTGACCGCGGCACAGAACCGGGTCGAGACGGCCGAAGCGATCCTCGGCAATGCAGATCCTGCACGCGTGGTCGATCCGCTGTCGGGCGCCAATGCCGCCGAGCGTGCCTGGCACTACCTGCTGGCCGGCTACGAGAGCGGTTACATGTATTACGGCGCGTCAGTCGATATGGAGATCAAGGCGACTCTGGCCTGCAACCAGGCCGTTGCGGTGGCCGACCCGGTCATCGCCGGTGGATCCGACACCGTCGCTCCGACGATCTGGTTGCCGCAGCGCCTGCCCTGGAACCCCGGCGGATTCGGTGGGGGCGCCCTGTGGGGATGGCCCGGTGGTGAGGGTGCGCAGATGTCGTCCGACTTCCATGTCTGGACCTTTGCGCACGACGTGTCCGGTCTGACGCGCGTACAGTTGATGGTGCGTCAGGACGATGACGGCGTGAACGATCCGGCTACCGTCGTGAACGAGACGTACGCCGGGGGTGCGGGCGTGGCCGCTTGGCAGCCTCTGGATATGAACCAGCGCACGATGCCCGTGGGCGAGCCCTGGCCGATCGGGGAAATCGATTTCACGGTCCTGCCGACCCACATTGCCGACCAGTACTGGCTGGAGCTGACCGGCTACCGCGATCTGTTGCTGGACTACTACGTCGAGGCCGAGGACGCGAACGGCAATATCAAGCGCACGCCGATCCAGCATGTCTATGTCGGTACCGGCGAATCCGGGGGCGGAGGTGAATCCGGATTCGTCATGGATGGTCAACTGGATGCGGATGCCCTGAGGGTGGGTGGATCCGGCGACGCTTCGTTGTGGGCCCGCGTGAAAAACGATCAACTCTATGTGGCGACCGACGCGCCCGGCATTTTTGGCGGGGATGACGTATTTCTGCTGATCAGCGATGCCGAGGCCGGACTCGATGCCGCGCCCTGGGCCAAATCCGGACAGACGGCGACCTGGGTGCGCTTCCTGGCGCGCGAATCCGACAACGGCTGGACCGGTTGGTTCGACGGCGCCGAGACCGTGTTGAATGATCCTGCGCAGGGGATGGCATCAGGCGCGGTACTCGAAGGCATGATCCCGCTGGATATAGCGTACCCGGATGGACGCCCGCAGGAGGTCTTTCTGGCCGCTGCAAGTTACGGCACCACGAACGGGGGCGCGCTGCAGGGACAGATTCCCGGCGGCAACGGTGATGGCGATATCGAGTGGACCGAGATGGCGTCCTTCCCGCTGTCCGGATCGGCGGTGCCGCTGCCTGCCGCCTCGATCGCGCTGCGCGCCTGGCCGACTCCGTTCAATGCCCGACTGAATCTCGAACTGACCGGCGCTGTGGGCGCCACCGAAATTCGAGTCTTCGACTCTCGAGGTCGCCGCGTGCGTACACTGGCCACGTCCGGCGGTGCGTCCCGGGTCACCTGGGACGGCCGCGACGACACCGGCCGCACCGCACCCAGCGGCGTCTATTTTGCCCGAGCCGTAGGTTCCGCGGGGGCGTCCCCCGTAGCGAGAGTCGTTTTGGTCAAATGATCCGAAGCAGATAAATCGGACATGAAAAGTCTAGATTTGACGCCTCCCGGCCTCCGATGTTACGCTGCTTCGGGGGACTGGAGGCGGCCGCATCCGTGCGATCGTTCCTTCCCTGTACGCACCACTTTCCGCGCTCCGTCCGGTGCCACGTCCTGCCCGGTCGTCGCGGTGGTTTCCTGTCGAAGGGGAATACGATATGGCACAGCAGGTAGTTATTCTCCATGGCTGGAGCGACACCTCCGATTCGTTCCGCCAGCTTTCGGAATATCTGAAGAAGTCCGGTTTCGAAACCGTTCCGGTCTTTCTCGGCGACTATATCTCGATGCGCAACGACGTGAAAATCGACGATGTGGTCAAGCGCATGGAACAGCTCATCCGTGAACGGATGGCCCTGCCGGCCACGTCGAGGAAGCGACTCGGTCCCTCGTTTCACCTGGTGGTCCATTCGACCGGCGGCCTGGTCGCTCGGCGTTGGATCGCGAAGTACTACACCGACCGCCCTTGCCCGGTGAAGAACCTGCTGATGCTGGCGCCTGCGAATTTCGGGTCGGTACTGGCCCACAAGGGTCGCAGCCTGCTCGCGCGCGTGGCCAAAGGCTGGCGTACGGGCTTCGAAACCGGCGACGAAATGCTCTACGCCCTGGAACTGGGCTCGCCGTTCCAGTGGGAGTTGGCGCAATCGGATCTGTTCTCGATGCGCTCGAAAGATCCGGTGCTGTATGGGCCGGACAGGGTACGTCCCTTCGTCATCGTCGGGACCTATCCGTACGACAGTCGAGTGCGCAAGATCATCAACGAAAACGGCTCGGACGGCACGGTGCGCGTGGCGGCGGCCAACATGAACGCCTATGGCGTGACGGTGGACTTCACCGGCGATCCGAAGCATCTGCTGCAACCCGTGCTGACGCCCTGGCGAAAACGCGGGGGAGCGGACTTGCGATTCCCGCTGGCGGTCGTGCCGGATCGCAATCACGGCACGGTCAAGGAACCCGGCGAACCGGGCTATGCCCAGCACGACGTCGATCAGATCAAACTGGGCGAGTACATCGTCCGGGCACTGCGCGTGCGGGATGCGGCCGGTTACCGGAAGGTGCGCGACGAGTGGGACGCGATTTCGATGAACACGCGTACGTACGCCGGTTCTTCGGATGCTGCCGAGAAGCATCGCCGCGACTATTTCAAGGGAAACGGCGCCGAGAGGCAGTATTTCCACGAGCACTATCAGGTGAATGTGCGTGCGCGCGACGAATTCGGCGAACCGGTCGAGGACTACTTCCTGAATTTCATGCCGCAGTGGAAGAAGAAGAACTGGTTCGGCCTCGGATCCCGGATGAACAAGGAGAGTGCCTACTTTCACGACGAGGTCCTGGCGCACACGCATCGCCACCGGCGCGAGAAGGCGAATCTGTGTCTCTTCATGGATCGCTACAACCTGATGCGAAAGGGTGGTTTTTACGACCGCGTTGCCGGCGACAAACTGAAGGCGCTGGCCTTTGCCGTCACCGCGGAGGACCCGGGCGACCGTGTCGCCTACTTCTCACGCAACAAGAAAGCGAAGCAGGGGTTGATCCCGCTGCACGAACGGGAATCGAAATCCAATCGTTGGTTGAAACGCCATAGCACCCACTTCGTGGAATTGATTTTGCCGCGCATCGCGACGGACGATGTGTTCCGGCTGAAAAGGGGTTGATGAACCCGACTCGCAGACGCTAGTATCCGGTCTTTGTCAGGACAATGGAATGCCTCGCCCAGAAGGGGTTCTGTCTTGGCTTATACCCTTGATGTGGACGCGGAATTACAAATGGTGGTCCTTCGCCATGAGGACCCGATCGGTGACAGTTATCTCGACAGCCGGGACGAATTGATCGAGCAAATGCGCAGCACGGGATACCGTCGTGCTTTGATCATTCTCGAGGGCCCCGGCTTTGGTGCGAACGCGTTTCAGATCCACAACCACATCTCCTACCTGGCCACGCATCTGCCGCGCGGTATCAAACTGGCGGCGGTACTCGGCGTGGAGGAAGAGATCCACGAAGCAAAAGGCTTTGCCGATGTCGTCGCCGGCAACCGGGGTCTGGATCTCAAGACCTTTTACGACCGGGAAAGAGCGGTGGCATGGCTCGGCTCCGGTCCCGGCGGCATCCAGGATGTTTCCTCGTCGCGTGAGGCGCCCGATGGGCCGGACGAGGTCGATAGCCGGCGCTGAATCGATATCGATACCGGAGTGATCCCCGTCGGTCGTGGAGTTGCCGACGAATGTGATGGGATTCGAAATCGCGATCATCCGGAATTTGCGAAAAGTTCACTTTTGCAGAGACACTATAGACGGTATGATCCGCCGCAACCTCAACACTGGATGTTGTGCCACAAGGAGGCTGCGGATGATCTCGACCCCTCGCAGGATTGCTCTCTTGCTTCTCGTCTCGATTCTCTTTCTCTACACCGGATGTAGTCAAAATCCGGAACTGACCCGCCCCGACAACACCCCCTCTCAGAGTCTCGAAAAATCGATTCCCGCCGGCTACTACGACACCGTGGATACTTCGACCCAGGCGGCCCTGCGCGTCACGCTGCACGCCGCCATCGACGACCATACCAAGATTCCCTACACAGCGACTTCGACCGACACCTGGAATGTGCTCGAGAGTGCGGATGAGGATCCGAACAACAGCGGCCGGATCCTGGATTTGTATCTGAACGAGAGCTACATCAAGTACGGCGGAGGGAATACCGACTACAATCGAGAGCACTCCTGGCCCAAGAGCTATGGCTTCCCGAATGATGGCTCCGGCAACTATCCCTATACCGACTGCCATCATCTTTTCCTGTGTAACGACAGCTACAACTCGTCGCGCTCGAACAAGCCCTACGGAACGGTCGGCGGATCGGGAACCGAGAAGACGACGGTGGCCAACAATGGTGTCGGCGGCGGCAGCGGCACCTATCCCGGCTGGTCGAACTGGTACGATGCGACCTATTGGGAGACCTGGATGGATCGCCGCGGCGATGTCGCCCGTGCGTTGATGTATATGGATGTCCGCTATGAAGGCGGCGTGCACGGCGTGACCGGCTATAGCGAGCCGGACCTGATCCTGACCGACAACCTGACGCTCATCGAAAACTCGAACACCGGATCGAATCTTTCGACCGCCTACATGGGACTGCTCTCGGTGCTGTTGCAATGGCACGCCGAAGACCCGGTCGATGCCAAGGAAATTGCACACAACGATGCGGTCTATGGCTTCCAGGGCAACCGGAACCCGTTCGTCGATCATCCCGAGTGGGTGGACTGCCTCTTTGGCGGCACCTGCGGCGGTGGCGACACGACACCACCGGCGGCGCCGACCGGACTGACCGCAACCCCGGGCGATGCTTTGATCAACCTGAACTGGAACGACAATGGCGAGAGCGACCTGGCCAGCTACAGCGTCTATCGCGCAACGGCCAGTGGTGGCCCGTACAGCTTGACCGCGTCGGTCTCCGTCAGTCAGTACACGGACTCGGGGCTGACCAACGGTACGACCTATTACTACATCGTGACCGCACTCGACGGCAGTAGCAACGAGTCGCCCCAGAGTGGTGAGGCTTCGGCAACGCCGGCGGCCGGCGGCGGCGGAAGCGGTGACCCGGTGGCCTGGATCAACGAATTCCATTACGACAATGCCAGCACCGACACCGGCGAATTTTTCGAGATCGCCGGTACGGCGGGTCTGAGCCTCAGTGGATGGACGGTGTACGGGTACAACGGCAACGGCGGCGTGGTCTACGATACCAAACCGCTGTCCGGTACCTTGCCGGATCAGACCGGTGGATTCGGTACACTCAGCTTCGCCATGGCGGGCATGCAGAACGGCGCCCCGGACGGATTGTGTCTGGCCGACGATACCGGAGCGGTCGTGATGTTCATCAGCTACGAGGGACAGATCACCGCGACCGGCGGTGTAGCGCAGGGCATGACCTCCGAGGACATCGGTGTCAGCGAGACGAGCTCGACTCCGGTGGGCGAATCTCTGCAGTTGGGCGGTACGGGATCGGTCTATGCCGATTTCAGTTGGCAGGCCCCGCAAGTGGACACGCCGGCGGCGATCAACACCGGTCAGACTTTCGTGGGGGCGCCCGCGAATCAGGCTCCGGTCGCCGAGGCCAACGGCCCCTACTCGGCCGATGAGGGGGCGCTCGTCGTGTTCAGTTCGACCGGCTCGAATGATCCGGACGGCTCCATTGTTTCGTGGCTGTGGAACTTCGGTGACGGTACAACGAGTACTGCTGCCGCTCCCAGCCATGCCTATGCCGTAGCGGGCAATTATACGGCCACGCTGACGGTGACCGATGATCAGGGCGCCACGGGGCAGGATACGGCTCCGGTCGCGATCCTCGACACCACGCCGCCCGCAGCGCCGACCGCTTTGGCGGCTACGGCGGCGGACGGTTCGGTGGATCTGGATTGGGCGAACAATGGCGAGGGCGATCTGGCCGGCTATACCGTATATCGCGCGACTGCGACCGGCGGTCCCTACGTCGCATTGAACGGTATGCTGCTGAGCGTGAGCGCCTACACGGACAACGCCGTCAGCAACGGAACGACCTACTACTACGTGGTCTCGGCAAGCGACGGTGCGGACAATGAATCGGCCTCGAGTGCGGAAGTCAGCGCCATGCCGTTCGCCAGTGGCGGTGGTGACTCGTCGGTCTGGATCAACGAGTTCCACTATGACAACGATGGAACCGACACGGGAGAGTTTTTCGAAATCGCCGGCCCCTCCGGCACCTCTCTGACCGGCTGGTCGGTCGTGGGCTACAATGGCAACGGCGGAGTGGTCTACGCAACCGTGGCTCTCGGCGGTACCCTGCCCAACCTGATGGGCGGCTACGGAACTCTCAGCTTCGCCCTGGCCGGTATGCAGAACGGCAGTCCGGACGGACTGGCGCTGATTGACGGCGCCGGCGCCGTGGTACAGTTCATTTCCTATGAGGGTGTCATCGTCGCGACCGATGGACCGGCCGCCGGTGTCAGTTCGGTGGATGTCGGCGTGGCTGAGGCTTCCACCGCCGCGGTCGGCAGTTCACTGCAGTTGGGCGGCACGGGCACGACGTATGCCGACTTCAACTGGCAGGGATCGGCGACCGACACCCCGGGCGCCGTGAACAACGGGCAGATTCTGGGCGATGGCACGGTTGCGCCGACGGCCGACTTCAGCGGCGCGCCGCTGACGGGCGAGGCTCCGTTGCAGGTCACGTTCTCGGATCTGTCTTCCGGGGCGCCGGACAACTGGAGCTGGACCTTCGGAGACGGCGGCACTTCGACCGCGCAGGACCCGAGCCACACCTACACGAGTGCCGGCAACTACACGGTAACCCTGACGGCGGGAAACGGCGCGGGCAACAACGTCAAGACCCGAACCGCCTACATCGTGGTTACGGAGCCGGCGGCCGGCGGGTGGTCCACGATCACCTATGACGATTTCGAGAGCGGCATGGGCTCGTACCGTGACGGTGGTCGCGATATGAAGCGCTATGGAGGAGCCTACTCGCACCAGGGTAGCTACTCGGCCGATATCCAGGACAACAGTGGCGCCTCTTCGTCGTTCTACCATTCGGTTGGCCACGATGTGTCGGGCTATACCGATCTGGAGGTCGAGTTCTGGTACCAGGCCATCAGCATGGACCGGTCGTCCGAGGATTTCTGGGTGCAGTTCTGGGACGGATCGAGTTGGCAGACGGTCCAGGCCTTCGCCCAGGGCATCGATTTCGAAAACGGAATTTTCTACCATGTGGTGGTCCCGATTCCGGCCGGCAGCTACAACTATCCGACGGACGCGAAGTTGCGCTTCCTGTGCGATGCCAGCGGCAACAAGGATGATGTATACATCGATGAAATCGAATTCCGCGGTTTCCAATAGCCGGGTTTCGGTCGACACCGGGGGCCTCTGCCATGGGCGGAGGCTCCCTTTTTGATTCCGGGGCCGGTGTTCCGGTGCCGGTGGAATCCCACGCGCGCTCATGCTAGAATCAGGCCCTGCCGGTCATTGCTAATTGCAGGAGAAACGGGGAGGGCGATGCGGACTTGGCTTTGTTGCGCGCTGGTGTTGCTGTTGCCGACTCTCGGCGCGGCGATTCCCGACCTGGGAAATTCCACGGTGGAATGGGCCTATGAGGGGGAGGAGATCCTGTCCTTGATGGTCGTCCCGGACGGTACCGGGTTTGCCTTTGATCAGGCACGGCCACCGGGCAACCCGGTTTCCGGACCCGTGATGCCCGTGGACGCAACCATCACCCTGACGATCATCGACGGTCTCGATACGCCGGTTGCGAATTTTCCGTCCGAGGATATCTGGCTCGAATCTGCCGACGGAGGAATGATCCCCTGTGTCGGCGGTACCATCGCGGACCAGGATACCGATGTGCTGGGACGGACCTACTGGCGGCAACCCCTGCTCGCCGGCGGATCAAGCATGTCGACGATCAATGTCCGTGTCAATGGAGACCGGATCGGGGACCGGGACCTACCGCTCTGGATCAACAGCCCGGATCTCAACGGTGACGGTGTCGTCAATCTGGTCGACATCAGCACGTTCGCCCCCGATTTCCACGGCGCATATACCTATGCTTCGGACTTCAACAACGATGGCGTGATCAACTTGGCCGACATTCCCTATCTGGCGGCGGCCAACGGATCCCATTGTCCCTAGACGAGCCGTTCTCTCGCACGGCGATGAACGTTCCAATGATCGTGCCGCGAAGTGATAACGTGAAAGGACATCCGAATGCTCGACACGAGAGCCACCCGTACGATTCTGATCGGCGCACTGCTTTGCCTGGCGGTGGCAGCGACGGCCGAAGAGCGCGATCGCACGCAGACACGTCCCTCGCTGCAGCGGGTGGCCGTGCCGCTGCACCTGATCGATGTGGGCGACGGCGATACCGTCTCGATCCAGTGGACCGGGGATGATCGCGAACGGGTTCGCATCCTGGGCATCGACACGCCCGAAGTCGCGCATCCGCAGATGGGGTGGAATTACGACCAGCCCTTCGGTCGGGAGGCCGCCGCCTTCGCCGCCGGTGCCTTTGCCGCGGCGGAATCCGTGGAATTGCTGCGCGCCGCGGAGACGGACGGATATGGCCGCACGTTGGGCTACTTCTTCATCAACGGACTCAACTATTCCGTGCTGGTTGTTGCAGCCGGCTACGCCGTCGAGACCGTCGGTCACTACGGTGACAACGGATTTCCGGATGAAGCAGCCTCCGTATTGGCCGCCGCCGAGGTGGCCGGCCCCGTTCCTTTCGAGGCACCGTACCAGTTCCGTCGCCGAATGCGGGAAATGGACCAATGGGAGCGCGGCAAGAAATAACCCGCTGCGCGGCCTTACGGTATTCGTGCCGGCCGGCGGTCAGTTGCTCTGCGCCACGACCGACGGAAACTCGTAGGAAACGACGGTGACCGGCTCGGCGTCCAGATCCACGTCCTCCTCGTCGCCGCCGCCAATGCGGGCCATCATCGCATTGTACAGATCGGTGACTACGTAGATGTTGTCGCCAGCGAAGAACAGCCCGTCCTCGGTGGCGTCCGCATCGGCCACGAATTCGACCCTGCGCAGGAACTGGCCCTGCTGGTCATACAGGTCGAAACTGGTGAACAGGCCTTCGCCCGCGCGCCAGCGCTGTGCGCCGCTTTGCACCCACAGCATGCCGTCCTCGCGATAGAAGACGGACTCGATCGCCCCGAAGGTCTCGCTGACCCGGAAGGTGGAGTTGGGATTCCAGCGAGTGAAGGCGTCGTAGACGGTCTGGAAGGTCTCGATCTCGTCCGCGGTGCGCTTCACCGCGGCATAGTCAGGACGCTCGATGATGCGATCCAGCGTGCCGTCGGTATTCCAGATGTGGATACGATAGTCATCGAATCCCAGGACGGCGGCCACGCGGCCATCCGGCGCCACGGCCCAGCGACGCTGGAAGTCGACCCACGTCTTCTCGTCGAACTCGAAATTCCCGAATTGAGTTTCCTTGCGCGTGTCCTGGTAGGTGGCCACTTCATTGCCGCCGGCATCGTAGCGCTTCAGGTAGGTGAACTGCAGGTTCGTTTCGCCTTCGCGGGTCCATGCCGTACCGGATAGGACGATCTGTCCGTCGTGGCCGACGCCCCGGGAAACGGACTGCCAGCCGCCGCCGTCACGGTAGGGTAGCGCGAAGGTGGTGCCGGGATCGCCTTCGGGTGTGATCGTGACGATCTTGCCCGGCCAGGACTGGACCACACCGATCTCGCCTCCGGGGCTCCAGTACATATCGGCGCCGTTCTGGAACTCACCGGGGCCCTCGCCCTGGCGGCCGATCGTGCGCAGCAGTTCGCCCTCGGGATCGAATACGTGGATCTCCGAGAGTTGGCTGTCCAGCAGGTAGATGTTGCCGTCGTCGTCGTGGAGGAACTCGGCGATCGTACCGAAGAAGATCTCGTCGTCGTCATCGCCGCCGCGTCTCCAGACCTCGCGAATCTCCTCACGCAGTTCGCCATAGGCCGGCGTTTCGGGGTTGCGGACAACGGTCTGGCCGTCGACGGTTTCGATCGAGCCCTGCCATTCGGCCAGGGCGGCCGGCGTCAGTACCGCCAGCATCAGGACCGCAATCCCGAATCGTTTCCATGCATTCATGCCGGTTCTCCTCGTATCGCACAGTGGGATCTCATGCCCTACGTGTCTTGGGGTTGGCCCGGAAGTCCCGGGCGAATGCAGGATATTCTAGTCAAGATCCGCTTTCGTCGCCGCCTAGAGGTGCCGGATCGCCGATTCCCGTCTACCATGGGCAAACACGATTCTCACGCGAAAGAGGAACCGATGAAGACGTTTTTGATGATCTCACTGCCCGTTGCAGTGATCCTGGTCGTGGCGCTGACATTTTTCATGCGCTCGCTCGGCGGCGTACAGACCGCAGATGCACAGACTCCGTGGACCAGCTTCTATTCCCTGCAGACGGAAACTCTCGAGGGCGAACCTGCCGATCTGGCCGACTATGCGGGGAAGGTCACGTTGGTCGTCAATGTAGCCAGCAAGTGCGGCCTGACTCCGCAGTACGCGGGCCTGGAGAAGCTGTATCGCGAGTTGGCTCCCCGGGGCTTCGTGATCCTCGGCTTCCCGAGCAACGACTTCATGGGACAGGAACCGGGCACGGCCGGGGAGATCCGCGAGTTCTGTTCGCGGAACTATGAAGTCTCGTTCCCGCTGTTCGCCAAGCGCCATGTCAAGGGGGACGATCAGGATGAGGTCTACCGCATGTTGACCGCATCGCTCGAAGAGCCGACCTGGAATTTCACGAAGTACCTGGTCGATGCGCAGGGTCGCGTCGTGCATCGTTTCGGACCGCGCACCAAGCCCGATGATGCCGAAATGCGCAAGAAGATCGAGGAGCTGCTCGCGATGAAAAAGGACGGTTGTTGAGCGTCGATTCCCGTCCGATCCGATCGTTGCCGGCCGGGCCTTGTGGGTCCGGCCGGTTTCGTGAGGGTGGACGGTACACCCTCGCTCGCCCCGCTGCGCTATTCCCCGGTCCCATGGAACATCCCACCGTCGGTCTGGCCCGATTCTGGCAACGCGAAATCGATTCGGGCCTGGGACTCCCGTCCCGGAATGGATGGTTTGCCATCGGAGATTCAACAAGGGGATCGGATCATGGACAGCTTCCGCAATCGCCTTCTGCTCTTCGTCGTGTTGCTGCTGGTTCTGGTGGCGCTGGGAACGGGCTGCAAATCACTGGCGCCCGAGCCCGAAGCACGAACGAAACTCGAGACCGAACTCGCCACTGATCGGGTGATCGACCACACCGATGCCGATGTGAACAGCATCCCTGAAGGCGCGATCGATCGAGCCGCCGCGAATCTGCACATCGCCTACCAGCATACCTCGCACGGCAGCCAGTTGATCAGCGGCATGAACAGTTTGAAGACATTCCCGAAATTCGGCGACCTGTACGATTGGGACGATGCCGGTGCACGGTGGGGAGCACTGGATCTGGACGACTACGGCATCGCCGGCTGTGCTGATCTCAGCCAAGGCGATACGATCGATGAACACGGTGTCACCCCATGGGTTACCGCGACGCGCAATCTGCTGAACGATCCGTCCAACTGGAACATCAATGTCGTGATGTGGTCGTGGTGCTCGATCAACGGCCACGACGCACAACGTTACATCGACAACATGGAACTGCTGATCGCCGAGTATCCCTGGATCGATTTCGTCTTCATGACCGGTCACGCCGAAGGCCAGGGCGAGGACCTGACCGAAAACAGCGTGCACTACAACAATCAGCTGATTCGCCTGCACTGTATGGAACATGGCCGCTGGCTGTTCGATTTTGCGGACATCGAGGCGTATGATCCGGACGGCACCTACTACTGGGATCGCGCGATGCGTGATAACCTGGACTACGACGAGGGCAACTGGGGCAGCGAGTGGGTTCGCGCGAATCCGGGTTCGTTGCCGTCGTTGCTGGCCACCGGCGACGGCGTTGCGAATTATGACGGTTGCGAGAGTTGTGCGCATTCGGCGACACCTGCCTCGGCCACCGTCAACTGCGCGCTGAAGGGCATGGCGACCTGGCATCTGTTCGCACGATTGGCCGGCTGGGATGGCGGCGACGTGGATCCCGGTGACGGTGATCTCGGAATTCCCGTCAAGTAGATCAAACCGGAAAGAGAAGTGAATCGATGACTGACAGCGGGCTGAGATTGCGGATCCTCGGCGTTTGGGCGCTCGCGTTGCTGGTCCTGGTCGCCGGTTGCTCGTCGGTGGATCCGGACCCGCAGGACAACGTCGATGACGGCCTACCGATCACGCGGGGTTCGGTCATCGATCACTACGCGACCGACCTGATGTCGATCCCACCCTCGGCCCTCGAGGATGCCGTTGCCGGTTTGCACATCGCCTACCAGCACACATCGCACGGCAGCCAGTTGATTAACGGCATGAACTGTCTGGAGCGGTACCCCGTCTTTGCGGACCGGTTCGCCTGGAGCGACTCGGGCAACGATTCGACCGCGCTGGATCTGGATGACAACGGCATTCCCGGCTGCCCGGACCTGAGCCAGGGTGACGAGATCGACGAGCACGGCGTCACTCCCTGGGTGACGGCGACGCGCGCCCTGCTGGACAATCCGGACAACGCGCACATCAACGTCGTGATGTGGTCCTGGTGTTCGATCAACGGCCACGACGCTCAGCGCTATCTCGACCACATGGAATTGCTGATCGCCGAGTATCCGCGCGTGCACTTCGTCTTCATGACCGGCCATGCGCAGGGACAGGGCGAGGACCTGACCGAGAATTCGGTCCACTACAACAACCAGCTGATCCGGGCCCACTGTGCCGAGCATGAACGCTGGCTGTTCGACTTCGCGGATATCGAGGCCTACGATCCCGACGGCATCTACTATTGGGATCGCGCCATGCGGGACAACTTGGACTACGACGGAGGTAACTGGGCACGGGAGTGGTGCGCTTCGAATCCCGGCGCGCTGCCCGTTCTTCTGACGACGGGGGAAGGTGTCGCAAACTACGACGGGTGCAGTGGTTGTGCTCATTCCAGTTCACCGGAAGAGGCGAATCTGAACTGTGTCCTGAAGGGGATGGCGGCGTGGAACCTGTTTGCTCGACTGGCGGGATGGGACGGCGGCGCCCAGCCGATCCGGACCTCGAGCGTTTCACAACGATGCCGCGAGCGGGCTACCGCAGAATGACGATCTTCCTGACCTGCTCGTCGACGGTTCCCGCTCCGTCCACCTTCAGTCTGCCAAAGTAGGTTCCGGCCGCAACCAGGTGCCCACCGGCGTCTCGCGCATCCCAGTTGATTCCGTGCTCTCCGGCCTCGAAATGACGATGGGCCAGGCTCCGAACGAGACGGCCTCGGATGTCATACACGTCCAGACGGATGTGGGACGCAGTGGGCAGGGAGAAACGCCACGCTGATCCCCGGCTGGCGGGATTGGGGCCCGCTCCGGCGAAGAATACCCGGGAGGTCGGTTCCGGAGCCGGGGTCGCGGCCGGGGCGGTGGTCAGATAGGAAATATCGTGGCCCCAGATGTAGGCTCCCTGTCCCACTTTGCCGGCGGTTTCCCGGAATGAGAATTTCGAGAATCCCTGGGGACGGGTATCGATGATGCCCAGGAACTGTTGGTAGTAGACGACCACATCGGGATACACGTTCACGTCGTCGAGGACCATCGAAACGCGGGAGGTCCAGTCTCCGTCGATGATCGCGCTGACGCCGACCAGGGGTGGATTCCCGGCGACGACCTCTCCGGTGAATCCGTCGTGGTACAAACAGGACTCGGCCGGGAAGTCGTTGTCGCAGGCCGCGGCGGTGCCTTCGGCGTAGCCGTGATTCGGATCGTACAGGTAGCGGCTGTTGCCACCGCCACCGAGGTCGTTCACGGTCAGCGGATTCGAAACCGGCGCGTCGGGGTAATTCGAGGTCCAACGAACGCCCTGACTGGTGACGCTCATCGCCGAGCCGGGTCGCAGGGCGGGGTCCCACGCCGGGCCGTTCAGGGATTCGAAGCTACGGTAATAGCCCAGGTCGCCCGCCATCGAAAGGAAGGCCTCTTCTTCCCAGCAGACGAAGACATCCGGACCGCCGTTGCAGGCGATCAGGTGGACCGTGGCCTGGTCGGAGACAGCCCCCGCCACGGCCGCATAGACGAAGCTGTCCAGCCCGGTAAAAGAGGGCCCCGGGGAGTAGGAAAAGGCGCCATCCGGAGTCATCACCAGGGTTCCATGGACTGCGTCAACAACGAGTTCGGCAATGGCGCCCGACTCTGCGGCAGCTTCTCCGTCGAGAAGGTCATTGTCCAGCAGGCCCGGCGCGTCCACGACCAGCGGCTCCTGGATTCGCACGCCGTGGAAATCGTCCTGCGCGATCATGATCTGGGCCCCTGCAGGTGCACCGAGAAGGATCAAGGCGACGAAAACACTCACCTGAACAACGAAGGTCTGTCGGCGCTGAAATCCCATTTCGCGATCCCCTTGGAATCTGATGGAGTGGAAATTCGAGATGCGCTGAATATTATACCAAATTAGTCTGATTTAGGGAAGGGCTTTGATGGGGAGCGGAATTTCCCGGTCCGAGTGGAAGGGAACCACCGGGGCGGGGCGAATGGCCGGGTCCCGGGGACCCGGCCGCTTCACCCCTTCGGTGGACTACTTCACCAGAGTGACCGTTCGGGCAGCATATCCGCCGCTGCCTTCGGCTACGATCCGGTACGCGCCGGCGGCGAGCGGTCGTCCCGCGGCGTCGATACCATCAAACCGGTACACCCCTTGACCGGCACCGTCGGTGGGTACCATCGCGCGCGCCACCCGCCGGCCCCGCAAATCGTAGACCGAAACCTGCACCGCGGAATCCGGGCGTCCGGTCAGATCCAGCTCACTCCGCGGATTGCAGGGATTCGGATACGGCAGCCCCAAACGCAAAGCACCCCGCAGCCCACCCTGTGGCACCGGCGTGGGACCGGTCGCCGACGGAGTGATGAAGCTGTAGGGCGACAAGACCGTGGTGATCGGTTGCGAAGTCAGTTCCATTCCCGATACCGAGTCGAAGACTCGGATCCCGAAAGCGCTCGGCTGCCGATCGGCGACGAAGAGCTGAAAATCACCATCGAACGCGATGTCCGCCAAATCGTAGCCGGGGGTCGAAACGATCGTCGCCGCGGTGCCGGCGGCAAACTTCTTCACCGCTGTTGCGAACGACGAATCGCTGATCATCACGAGGTACTCGTCGGTGCCGGTGACCACGAAGTTCAACACATCGCCGCCCAACTGGGCCTCGGTTGCCACGTAGCCCAGGCTCGTGCCCGTGACCGGATCGACGGCCTCGATGCCGGCGTCATTCGTCGCCCAGTACCCCGTACATCCCACCAGCAGGCGATCCTGATCGTCAATGCGGATTCGCGAGTAGGGATTCGCTCCGGTCAGCTGCACCGGGGTCTCCCATTGCAGTGAGGTCAGGTTGAACACCAGCAGCAGGCCCGGCCCGGTCGGCGAATACCAGTTGTTGCGGTCCAGTTTCTGGCAGATCACATACAACTTGCCGTCCAAGATCTCGGCCCAACCGGTCTCGGGCAGGCCGTCGGCATCGGCGTAGGCTGCGGTCGAGTATTCGGCCACCACGGTGCCGTTTTCCACATCGACTTGAAGCAGTACGCCCTCATCGTAACAGGGTACCCAGGCGCGGCCCTGGTCATCGAAGACGATGTCCTGCGGGTTGCGACCGGCACCGATCGAGAACTCATTCAACAGCGAAAAGCCGTTCCCGGCATCGTGGACGCGGATCAGGTTCGAGCCACCCCGCCCGACGATATAGACCCTGCCGTCGTGATGGCGGCCGACCGCGTCGCTGGGAGTGGTCGACAGACTGCCCGAGGCATTCCACGGCGCCGTCTTTTGAAAGCTCTCGATCTGGCCGAAAACCTCGTAGTCGGTGCTGATGATCCAGGGCCCGTCCTGGGCCTGGGCGAGGCCCGCGATGGCGAGTACGAGGCTGGCAATCAGGATTCTCAAGGTCGTCTCCTCAGTGTTTTCCGCGCAGCGCCACTTGCCAGGTTCGTCCCGGCAATGGGAACTGCACGATGTCATAGGTCCGGTCGTCGCCGAGGTTGATGCCCTCGAAACTCAGTTCGTAGTGGTCACGCCAGGTTCGGCTGAAGCCCAGATTCCACAGCGTCCGCGCCTCGGCGCGAATCGATTCGGTATTGGCGCGGTCGCGATACCTGCCACTCTGGCTGGAGGCCTCCAGCCAGGCCGATCCCTCGTCGAAGCGGCGGCTCAATCGCACATCGGCTTCCCAGCGACTGAGGTAGGGCAGGTCCTTGCCGTGGTACTGGGCCTGGTCGCCGCGATCCTCGGGCCGTTGCGCCGTCAGGTTGCCCTGCAGCTTGAGGCGTGCCGGCAACGAGGCAACCAGCTCCCACTCGAGGCCCCGGTTGCGTGTCGCGCCGATGTTGCGGGCCTTGCTCGTCGCGGCGCTGTTTTGCAGGAAGACGATGGTCTCGTCGGTCTCGGACCAAAAGGCGGCCAGGCGGGTGCGCAGATGGTGTGCGGCACTCCATACGATGCCGATGTCCGCGGCGTCGAGTTCCTCGGGCAGCAATTCGCGGTTGCCATCGATACCGCCGCGATGTCCGAAGAGCTCAACCCAGGTCGGCACGCGCACCGAGCGGGCGGCGTGTGCCTCGATGCTCCAGCGCTCGGGAAGGACGTGCCACACCACGCCCAGCGAGGGCGAGACGTCATCGCGCACGTGCTGGACGCCTTCTTCCTCGGGCAGCCAAGGCAGCGCGGGGACCGGCGGGAAATCGTCCTTGTTGCGTTGCCAGCGCCAGGCCGGCACGACCTGCAGTCGGTGTCCGAAGAAGGCCAGGGGCAGGCTGGCAAAAGCAGAACGGGTCGCGCGGCTGCGGTGAGGCTCCTCGTTGGTGCCATACCACTGACGGTACCATTGACGGCGCCGGTCCACTCCGCAGACCAGCTCCGCCAGGGCGAGGTGCCCGCCGGCGGGTACATCCCACAGCCGCGGCGACCAGGTCAGTCGCTGCGTCACATCACTGCCGAGGGTTCGGATCGTGCCGCCGAAACCGTCCTCGATCTCGTTCTCGGGGTCGTAGAGGTGCTCACTCTGACGCGCTGCGGCCAGTTCGAGAGTCACCGCACCGGGCAGCGCGAGCCCCAGGCGGCCGTCGCAGCGCTCGAGGCGCACCGTGGCATGCGGGGACGGGTAGTTGATCGGTCCGGGACGCCCGCCATCCTTCCGGAAGCAGCCTGCGCTGGTCTCCCACTGCAAGGGCCCGGTCGCAGCGCGGCCCTTGCCCCAGAAGCCGAACTCCTCGAACCAGGAATTCTCACGGCTGCGCGTCGTATCGTCGTTCGCGTTGTCGAAGGTCTGCCGATTGTCGGTGTACTTGAAGTCGTTGTCGGCGCGGCGGGCGTGGAGCATCAGCAGGAGTGAGCGGCGATCCGCGTCGTCGGACCAGCCCCAGGTCACGCGGCCGCCGCGGCTGCCGTGCCCCCCGGCGAAAGCGGTCGAATCCAGACCCTCGGCGTGCTCGCGCGTGATCAGATTCACGGCGCCCGCGCCGCCCATGCCGCCGAAGCCGCCGGGAACGACGCCGCGATGGATCTCGGCGCGAGCGAAACGATCGGCCGGCAGTTGAGAAAGGTCGACCGTTCCGCTCTGTGCCTCGTTCAGGGGCAGCCCGTCGATGAGAATGCGGATCTGCGCGGCGGCCGACCCGCGCAGCGAGGGGACGGCGGCAAAGCCCAGGCCTCCGGTGCGCCGGACCTGGAATCCGGCAGTGCGACCCAACGCCTCGGCCAGGTCCACGGAGCCGCGATCATCGGACAGGTCGATGACCGAGACCAGGCCCGCGGCCGACGGCGTGACCGCGTCGCCGAGTGCGCGGGCGCTGACGATCAGCGTGTCGGCCTCGACACGGGCGGCGTGCAGGGAGACGTCGGCGAGTTCGGCGGCCACGACCGGGATCGAAACCGGCAGGCACGACAAAAGAAGCAGCCCGATGGCTGCTTTGGTCCCCGGTCTCGCGCCGGAAATCTTCGTTCTGGATCGCTCCCTGCCGGGACAGAACGCCAAAGCCATACCTCGCCCACGAAGGTGGTGGCAGGCCTGGAACCGGTCTCCTGGCTTACGGGTCGTTCTACTCCCTGCGCCTTCCCGATCCCCTCGCCATCCCTGGCTCGATCAGTGGCAATTTTGCAGGTTTCGTCACCGCTTACAGTGGCGGGGCCGCGCCGGATTCTCACCGGACTTCCGCTGGTTCATCAGCCGCAATATTCTGAAAAATTCAGTCCGAAAGCAGTCCCTGCTTCCGACCGACCGACAGTACTCGTCGGATCGGCGGCTGTCAAGGACCGGCCTGAAAACATAGAAACCGGCGGCTCTGCACAGGCGATGACAGCTTTGCGGCGAACGGCAGGTCGCCCCGGCGGTTGCCGCAAACGCACCTCGCCGGACACTGAATCACGTAGGATCATGCGGCATGGAATTTTCAAAGTCGAAAGAGCCTGACCCTGGCCACTGAGCCATGCTGGCCGACTGTCCGAAATCCGGGGACCATCATGTTCTCAACTGGCTGGACCAGGGAGCTTACCTCTCAAGATACAAACCCGCCCCAGGCCCCAGCGGCAGTCCAACCATCAGCCAGATCGCCAGAAGTATCATCCAGCCCACGGTAAAGGCGACGGAGTAGGGCAACATGGTGGCAATGACCGTACCCAGTCCGGCTTTGGCGTCGTACTTCTGGAAGAAGGCCACGATCAACGCGAAAAATGACATCATGGGTGAGATCATGTTGGTCGTGCTGTCGCCAATCCGGTAGACGCCCTGCACCAACTCTGGCGAGTATCCCAGTAACATGAACATGGGAACAAAAACGGGAGCCATGAAGGCCCACTTGGCCGAGGCACTGCCCATGGTCAGGTTGAGAATCGCTGACAAGACAATGAAGGCCATCATCAAGGGAATGGGGCCCAATCCGGACGATTTCAGGGCGCCCGCGCCGTTGATGGCCACGATCATACCCAGATTCGAGTACTTGAAGTAGGCCACGAATTGAGCAGCAAAGAATACCAGAACCAGGAAAAGGCTCAGGGTTTTCATGGCGTCTTTCATGCCGTCGACCACATCGGTATCGTTCCTGAAATTGCCTGCGGCCACGCCATAGGCAATACCGCTCAACAATCCTCCCAGGAAAATGAAGGTCACGATTCCATGCATAAAGGGGGAGTGCAGGATGCTGCCGGTGCCGGCTTCCCGCAGGAATCCGTCCGCGGGGATCAGCCCCCACAAAATAACGGAGGTCAGCAAGATGTTGACCACCAGGGCCGCGATCAGACCTTTCTTTTCCGAGGTGTCGAGCGGTTGCAAATCGGAAGTCTGGTCCTCGTCCTGACCGGTGTAGGTGCCGAGCCTGGGCACGACAACTCTCTCTGTCACCCAGGTGCCCAGAAGGGCAATCACAAAGGTCGAAACCACCATGAAGTAGTAATTGCAGGCGGGAGTTACAGAGTACTCGGGATCGATGATCCGGGCCGCTTCCTGGGTGATTCCGGACAGGAGCGGGTCAATGGTGCCCAGCAAAAGATTGGCGCTGAAGCCGCCGGATACTCCGGCAAAAGCGGCAGCCAGACCGGCGAGGGGATGTCGACCAATGGACAGGAAAATGATGGCGCCCAGGGGGATCAGCAGCACATATCCAACATCGCTTGCCATGTTGGACATCACGCCGGCGAGCACGATCACAAAGGTCAGCAGACGTCGTGGCGCCGAGTGGACCAGCAACCTCAGCACGGTTCCAATCAAGCCACTTTTTTCGGCCACACCGATTCCCAGCAATGCCACCAACACCGTGCCCAGAGGGGCAAAGCCCGTGTAGTTTTCGACCGTATTGTCGAGGATCCAATGCAGGCCTTCTACTGAAACCAGGCTGATGGGTTCGATGAGCTCACCATCCTTGGGATGGATCGCCGTCACTCCCAGTTTGGTCAAGAGCCAGGACAGAAAAACAATGGAGCCGGCAAGAAGGGCAAAGAGGGTGGCCGGATGCGGAAGTGCGTTCCCGGTTTTCTCGATGACGCTCAGGAATCGCGACAAGATGGTTTTGCGTGGGACGGGCGCATGGTGCTGCGTCATCGGTGGTTCCGGCCTTTCGGGAAATCATGGGGATATTCGATGATCTCTATTTTAGATCAAGTACGGCTGGGCTGCCATTGCCGGCAGTTTGAAGGGGATGTTCCTGCCAGGCCCGCACCTCCTTCGCCGCGACTCTCCCTGACTCGAAGCGGGATCCGCGGAAGTCAGTCGTCCGTTTCGGGGAGTTTCGCCGCCAACCCGGAGCCGAGCAGGCCGGCCATCGACAATCCCAACAGGGTCCATTCGGGGGGCAGGAAGGACAGCGCACTGGCCAGACCGCCCATCAGTAGCAGTAGAACGCCGATCAACGAATTGCTGACCGAAACGTAGTCGGTGCGTCGGACGCCGCCGGCCAGATCCACGATGTACACCTTCCTTCCGGCCCGCACGCCGGCGTGGGCGATGCCCAGACCGAAAAAGAACAGCGGGAAGAGCCAGGACGAACCATTCCAGCCGCTTGCCCAGCGTTCGATCGCGAAGATTCCCATCCCCAGCAAAGCGGTCAGTAGCCCCGCCCGGGCCATCACCAGGCGGCTCGATCGGTCTGCCAGGGTGCCCCAGATCGGCGAGGCGACACTCGAGGCCAGACCTCCGGCGAGCAGGAATGCTCCGAGGCGGGAAGCATCCGCATCCTCGTGTTGTCGGGCGAGCAGAACGTAGTAGGGCGAACTGAGCGCTGAGCTCATCAGCAGTGCGCGCGTCAGAACGAAGCGGCGGAAAGGAGGATCGCTGCGCAGCAGGTCCAGGCGGGTCCAGGTGTCGCGCCACCATCCCCTGCCGATAGCGACCTCGCCGGCCTCTTCGGGCAAGCCGGCCAGTACCGCCATCGCGACCAGCCACAGCGAACCGGCGCCGGCCAACAAGGCCACGTAGAAGAATACATCGTCGTGGTTGCGCGCACCGACGGTAAACCAGAGACCTACGCCCAGGGACAGAGCTCCCGAGATCCCCGCACCCCAGCCGGTCAGTCGTCCCCGCCGACCCTTGGGAATGGTCTTGCCGAGGATGTCCTTGTTCGCAATCGAGCTCAGGGAACGTGCCAGGGCGAAGACCGTGACACAGGTCAGCACCGCCAGCCCGGCGGCATTGCCGCGCAGAACCAGCGCGGAGACGGCACATCCGGTCACCGCCAGCGCCTGTAGCAGGCTGCCCAGCATCCAGATCGGTTTGCGCAGCGGGCGGCGGCGTACCCACGCACCCAGGGCCAATTGCGGCAACATGGAAAGTGATTCGCGAATCGGTACCAGCAGGGCGATCATCGCCGCCGGAGCCCCGACCGCGCCCAGCACCCAGGTGAGCACCGTCTTGGGGCTGGACAGTACGTCACCCAGATTGGTCAGCGAACGGCTGATCAGCAGGGTGCGAAACGCGTGTTTCTCGTGGCCCGTGTTCATGGAACTGTAGGATAGGATCATGGACGCCGTAGATCCATGCAGTTCTTGGAACGGATCGAAGCAGCAGGTGGTGAGTAGACTCGCGGCTGCGTTCGGCGACGTGGAGCACCGAGCGGGGTCCACCTCCGGGCGGTTGCTGGCGACAGCGATCGTTGGTGCGCCGGGGTTGCGGTTGTGGATATTCGAAACTATCCAGTAAATAAGGGGAGAGCGAACAAAAAAAGGAGATCCTGATGACCATATCGAGTGTACGAATCGGGTCCGTCCTGATGCTCAGCACCATTCTGCTCCTGGCTGTAGCTGGCTGCAGCGATGATCCGTTTTCGCCCTATGAACCCGAAGTCAGCAATGAGGCAGGAACCTTCGAATTGCAGGCAACCGGCGTACAGGGCGTGTCCCTGACGCGGGACTACGCCTGGTCCAGCGAGGGCGCGATCGCGAACGTCAACCAGGCCACGACGGTTGATCAAGGGCGCGCCACCTTGCGCATCCTCGATGCCGGGGACTCGGTCGTGTACGAACGGGATCTGGCGGCCAACGGAACCTTCGAAACCGATTCGGGCACCGGCAGCGGCTGGACGATCCGGATCATTCTGACCGACTACAGCGGGACCGTGAACTTCCGCGTCGAGTCCCCGTAGAACACCCTTGCCCGTGCTCCCAGAGGTCGCGCCGTTGGCGCGGCCTCTTCGTATTTCTCACCCTTCGAGAGACAAATCTCAAAAAGTGTTGAAGAATCTTTGCCGACAAACGTCTACCCCCCTGAACGCGGAATGAGCCGCGTCGGCAGATGAAGGGCGAAGCGGAGCGATGACCCCACCCTCACCGACAGACAGGGCTTTTATCGAGCTGGTCGACCGGTACCTGGATCGGGTGTATCGCTATCTGCGCAACCTGACACGCAACGAGGATGAGGCTCGGGAGCTGGCCCACGAGACCTTCCTGCTGTTGCGTCGAAAGTTGGAGCCGGGCCGGCCGCCCTCGGAAGCCTACGTGTTCACCACCGCGCGCAATGCGTTCCTCTCGCTATGGCGGCGCCGTCGCAACGAGAAGCGCAAGCGGGAATACGCCACAGCCGAGGCGGGCCACGCAGCCGGCACCTGGTGTGCCGACGCCGTGGCCGTTTCCCCGCAGCGATCCACGGAACAGAGCGAGTTGAGAACGGATCTCGAGGCGGCGCTCGAACGCCTGCCCGAGGACCAGCGTTCGGTTTTCCTGCTTTCCGCGATCGAGGGCATGAAGTACGAGCAGATCGCCGAGGTGATGGGCATACCCGCCGGGACCGTGGCATCGCGCAAGCATCACGCCGCGCGCGCCCTGCGGGAGGATCTGGAGAGGTTGGGCCATGCGTTGTGATGAATGCCGCCAACAGATGCGGGAGTTCCTGGACGGAGAGGCCGGTGACCGCCGCCGCCGCGAGGTCGGGCTGCACCTGGCCGAGTGCGAGGAGTGTGCGGCGCTGATCGAACAGGATCGATTCTGGGACCGCGCCCTGCGACGTCACCTGGATCACGAACTGCCGCCGGACCTGCGCTCGGAGATCCTGGGCGATCTGGTAGGGGTGCCCGAGCGTGCCGGCGGCATGGCGAGAAACCCGCGGCTCGGCTGGAAGCAGCAATGGAAGGTCGTCTGGTGGTCGCTGAAACGGGACTTCGCCCAACCCTGGAAGTTGGTGCCGGCGGTGGTTGCCGCGATCGCCGTGATCCTGTTCGTGAACTGGTTCGCGCCGGCCCGCACGCCCGAGGATGATTCATTCCGGACCTCTGCACCCGTGGTCGAACTCGGACCCCGCGCGGTAACGAGTCCCGACGAAACCGTATCCACCGCCCGGATCACGTTGTCCGGGCGTCTGATCTAGAGGAGATGTTGTCATGAAGAATCGAAAGAGCCACCTCGCGAGCCTCGTGATTCTCTTCGCGCTCGGGATGACCGGGCCGATCGTAGCCGCAGAACCGGTGAGCGTCCTGCTGCAGGGCCATGACG
Organism: Candidatus Krumholzibacteriia bacterium; assembly: GCA_024762975.1. GTDB lineage: Bacteria > Krumholzibacteriota > Krumholzibacteriia > LZORAL124-64-63 > LZORAL124-64-63 > JANTGJ01. Next base: position 4,196 of record JANTGJ010000013.1, on the reverse strand, counting down.
AGCCGCTGGACGGCTACCTGCGCCGCATCAGTGAGGCACGCTATCTGCTGCAGGGCGAAAACTACTACTACGGATTCCCCGAAAGTCAGCTCGTCACCGTCGACGGACAGCGCGGTATTCCCGAATCGGTCGACGGCAGCGGCCGCCTGATTTTTACCAGCTTCTACGAGAAGGTGCTGCCGGATGGCGATGTCGAGGTCTGGTCGCACAACGAGATCACCAACGACAGTGCGATCACCCTGACGGGTACGGACTGGGGCGCGGCGGCCTGGGAAGAAGAGCAACTCCGCTCGATGAAAGTCTACGACGCCTACAACAACGAGTTGCCGGTCAGGATCGTCCCGAAACGGGACGGCACCTTTCGCGTGGAGGTGGACTTCGTCGTGCCGGTGGCGATGAAGGAATCGCTGGGCCTGACACTGCGAACGATCCGCACGGGCCACGCGAAGCAGGTGAACGGGATCTGGTCCTACACTTTCAACGTGGGATTCAACGAGGACCGTTACCTGACGCGCAAGATCGAATTGCCCCGGGGAGCGGAACTGGTGGAGGCCTATCGCGGCTGCCGTCCGGTGGATATCGAGGGCCGCGTGATCCTCCTGTCCCAGCGATATTTCCCGGCGGACACGATCGAACCACTGACGGTGACCTGGAAGATGCCCTGAGTGATGATTGATACGGTTAGTCGCCTCCCCGGCCGGACCGGGGAGGCGATCTATTTGGTGGCCATCAACAGCGAAGGGCCGTTGGCCTGTTGCCAGAATCGCCATTCCGTGCGATCCCACGGCACGCCCAGCAGCATCGTATCCTGCAACTCGCCGGCGACGCAGGTCAGGTTGCTGACTCCGTCCCCGCCGAAGGAAGAGAACCACATACTCTCGGTCTCGTAATCGTACAGAACGAAGAGATCGTCTACGGTCCAACCGCTGGCGGCCAACGTCAGTACCTGTCCGTTTTCGTGGGTTCTGCCGTACACTACGGCGAAATCGCAAAGCGGTCAGTAGGCGACGGCAACCGGCACGTTGCCGACCACATCGTCCACCACCTCCCGGTTCGGCAGGTCCCCCATGCGGTAGGCGTGTGCCTCGCCGTTGATGGCGACTCCGAGAACCTCGAAGCGCTCGTCGTCTTCCGGGTAGCCGGGTTCGTTCGGCGCCAGGAGGCGGGGCGCGATCACCGGCGGAATCGAATGTTGTCCGATGCCGTGACCCCAGCGAAAAGCGGCCATTCCGTATCGTAGAGCCGCATTGGTGATATCCCATTCCTTGCCGTTGCGGTCGGTCAGGATGATCGGTTCGGGCACGATTGTCCAGCCATCCACCGTCGGCTTGATTTCCGCGTTGCCGACGCCATCGCGGGCAAGGGTCCGCAATTCGTAGCGACCGCTCTTGACAGCCACGAAGGTGGCTGGGCTGTTTTCGAAAGTACCGATCCTCTCGAACTCCCGGTCTTCCTCGTGCCGCACCCAGAGCTCGGTTTCGACCACGCCGGCGCCGGAATCCTCAGCTTCGAACGCAACCTGGAAGCGCAGCGAGTACTGCTCTTCGGCCAGATCCAGCAGACGGGATTGCGGAGGTGAGGCGTCCGGTGTCGTCCGTACGATCGCCGACCAGTCGGAGATCGCGTCGTCGGCGTCGCGCGCCATCACGCGGAAGTGCTGCTCGATTCCCTCGGGCAGGTCCGCAAACACAACGCTCGTGCTCGATGTCCAGTCCGTGGAGGTGATCCCGTCGGTGAATCCGGGATCGGCGGAACGCTGGGCGAGGTATTCATGCGTTCCTTCTTTCGCCGGATCGGTCCATTGCAACGTGATCTGATCTCCGGGGGAATAGGGGGCCAGGGCCTGTAGCCCGGGCGCGTCGAGCGTCGGAACCGGATCGGAGTCGGGTTTCGGCGTCAGCGGCGTCGATTCGGGGGAATCGGAGCAGCCGGCTACCGCGAGCAGAAGCAGGACGATCGCCGCCAGTGTGAAGCGAATCATGGAAATCTCCAGTCCGGGACAGGAACGGAATCGCTACAGGAACACAATGACGAAAGCGGTGGAGCGGCAAGTCCGGGCAGCTGGGAGAGAATGAAAAAGCCCCGGAATCGGTCGATTCCGGGGCTCGTTTGCGAATCGAACTACAGCGCGTCGATGATCGAATTCAACGTCGCACTCGGCCGCATCGCCGCCTCGGTGCGGGCCGGGTCAGGCAGGTAGTACCCGCCGAGATCCACTGCGCTGCCCTGGGCGGCAAGCAGTTCCCCGGTGATCTTTTCTTCGGCGGCCGCCAACTGCTCGGCGACCGGCGAGAAACGAGCGGCCAGGTCCGCATCGCGGCTCTGTGCCGCCAGCGCCTGGGCCCAGTACAGGCCCAGGTAGAAAGTGCTGCCGCGGTTGTCGATTTCATTCACTTTCCGCGAAGGAGCACGTTCCTGCTCGAGATAGTTGCCGATAGCTTCATCCAACGTTTCGGCCAGCAACTGGGCCTTGGCATTGCCGGTTCGAGAGGCGACCAGCTCCAGCGAAGGGACCAATGCGCAGTATTCGCCCAGCGAGTCCCAGCGCAAGTGGCCCTCGGACTGGAACTGTTGCACGTGCTTCGGCGCCGAACCACCGGCACCGGTTTCGAACAGGCCACCGCCGTTCAGCAGCGGTACGATCGAAAGCATCCGCGCGCTGGTGCCCAGCTCGAGAATGGGGAACAGATCGGTCAGATAATCACGCATCACATTGCCGGTCACCGCATTCGTGTTCTCGCCGCGGCGCACTCGCTCGATCGTGAACTTCATCGCGTCATCGGGCTTCATGATGTGCATCTCCAGGCCGGTCGTATCGTGATCCGGCAGGTACTTTTCGACCAGCTTGATCAACTGTGCATCGTGGCCGCGTTCCTCGTTCAGCCAGAACACGGTCGGCCAGCCGGTGGCTTTCGCCCGCGTGACGGCCAGCTTGACCCAGTCGCGAATCGCTTCGTCCTTGGTCTGGCAGGCGCGGAAGATGTCACCGGCTTCGACGGAACGCTCGAGCAGCACCTTGCCGTCGGCGCCCACGACGCGGACGGTTCCTGCCCCGGGGGCGAAGAAGGTCTTGTCGTGCGAGCCGTATTCCTCGGCCTTCTTGGCCATCAACCCGATGTTGGCGACGGTACCCATCGTGGCCGGGTCGAACTGCCCGTTGCGCTGGCAGTCGGCGATCACCGTCTGATACATCGTCGCGTAACAGCGGTCCGGCACCATGGCGATGGTGTCCTGCAGCTGGTCGTCCCGGTTCCACATCCTGCCGCCGTCGCGTACGACGTTCGGCATCGAGGCATCGACGATCACGTCGTTCGGCACGTGCAGGTTGGTCTTGCCCTTCCGCGAGTCGACCATCGCCAGTTGCGGCTGTGTCTCGTAGCAGGCGGCGATATCGGCTTCGATTTCGGCTTTCTTTTCGGCCGGCAACTCGTCGAGCTTGTCCAGTACGCCCTGCAGGCCGTTGTTCACGTCGGCGCCGACCGAAGCCAGAGCTTCGGCGTGCTTGTCCAGCGCTGCGGCAAAGTACACCGAGACGCAGTGTCCGAAGATCACCGGATCGGAGATTTTCATCATCGTGGCCTTCAGGTGCAGCGAAAGCAGTACGTTCTTCTCTTTCGCTTCGGCCATCGTCGCGGCGTAGAAGGCGCGCAATTTCGCGACATTCATCACCGACGCATCGATAACTTCGCCGTCCAGCAGGGGAAGGCTGCTTTTCAGGACGGTGGTTTCGCCGCTGCTGGAGACGAATTCGATTCGCGAGTCGGTGGCGGACTCGAGGGTGCAGGCGACCTCGGTTCCGAAAAAATCGCCTTCTTCCATGTAGGCGACCCGGCACAGGGAACCGGAATCGGGCCACGGTTTCATCATCCGATGCGGGTTTTTCTGGGCGAATCGTTTCACCGCGGCCGCCGCCCGGCGATCGGCGTTTCCCTCGCGCAGAACCGGATTGACGGCCGAGCCCAACAGTTTGGCGAAGCGGTCGCGCAGAACTCGTTCCTCGTCCGTCTGGGGGTCTTCGGGAAAGTCGGGAATGTCGTAGCCGTTCCTCTGCAGTTCGGCAATCGCGGCCTGCAACTGGAGAATCGACGCCGAGATATTCGGCAGTTTGACGATATTCGCTTCGGGCTGTTTGGCCAACTTGCCGAGGCCGGCCAGGTCATCCTCAACCCGCTGCTCCTCGGTCAGGCGTTCGGGAA
>JANTGJ010000012.1 GCA_024762975.1 Candidatus Krumholzibacteriia bacterium | reverse complement strand
TGCCGGTGGACAGACCGGCACTGATGGCCGAAGCGGAAAGGAAATTGCGCGTGTGCGAAATGCCAACGCCCCATGCCGCTTCACCGAAACGCTCCTGGCGACCGGTCTCGAAAAGCCAACTGCGATCCTTCTCTTTCGCCAGCGTGATGCGTGCGAACTGTCCATTACCCTCGCCCAGTCCACCGGTGTAGCGACTGAGACCGCCTCCGATTTCCGCGGTACGCACGTAGGGCGCCGCATCGTCGGCCGCTCGGGCCGCCACCGGCACGGCAGCGATCAGGGTCGAAACCAGTAGGAGAAGAAGTCGGCGAACCTTCATGGCGGCCATCCCTCGGCGTTGAGGACGCAAGGACACGATCGGGACCACGGCAGGCGGTCTGAGTCAGGATCGGCGGCCGCGGCACGCACTTGACCTGATTTCCGAGCCGACACGCGAGATCCCACCGGTCCGGCTACTCTTCATAGAAGGAATTGATCTCGCGCATCACGCGCTGGATCAGACGCGGATCGGGCGAACTGCCCTCCTGGCCGATATCGTCGAAGTTGTACACCCGCGTCCCGGTCGGGCCGACGTCGTAGACATCCTGACCGAGTACGAAGGCATGGTTGAAGTAGCTGCCGACGACAAAGGGGCGCAACTCGTCGTCCAACTGGTCCAGCTCCCTCCCGCTGGAGTAATCGCTGACGTCGTTCTTGCAACCGAGGTAGCCGGCCATCAAGGTCGGAACCAGGTCCACATGGCTGCTCGCCTGTTCGATACGCCGCGGCTCGCGTCCGGGCAGATGAAGAATCAGCGGCACCTGCACCTGGTAGCGCGTGAAGTTGCTGCCATGGCCCCAGAAGTTCGCGTGGTTGTCATTGAATTCCTCACCGTGATCGGTGGAGAGTACGACAATGGTATTGTCCATCTGCCCCAGCTGTTCGAGGTGCTCGACGATTTCGCCAACCAGGGCGTCATCGTAGTGGACGGAGTTGCAGTAGTCGTTCCAGTACTTCTCCGGCTCCGTATCGCCACCGGTAAAGCCCAGGCGGAGGTCCTTCGCCGGCCGGAATACGCGATGTTCCTCCGGATAGTAGTAGCTGTAGTGCGACGCCTTGAAGAAGGCGAAGGCCATGAAAGGCTTCTGCGCCGCCGTCTGTGCGCTGATGAAATCCTTCACCTGGTTCGCCATGTCCCGGTCGTGTTCCTCGACGCTCGAGCCGGCGAAGTCTTCGTGGACCTCGATGCCGGCGAACACCGTATCCTTGACCTTGTGGCGATCGAAATTCGAGTCGGCGTAGACACCGATATCATAGCCCAGATCCTGCAGACGATCGATGAGCACAGGATTGTCGATGAGCGCGTTGTTGGCCTTCACGGCCGACCAGTAGGTGGCGTGCAGACCGTAGAAGACGCCGAATAGTCCACACGTGGTCTGGTTCCCGCTGCTGAGGTGATTGTCGAAGACCCAGGAGCGCTCGGCCAGACTCGAGACCTGGGGCATCACCTCGGGCGTAACCACGTCGTAACGCCAGCTCTCGAGCAGGATCACCAGCAGGTTCGGCGGATTCTCCACCTCGGAGAACTCCAGGGCATGCCGCGGATAGTGCAGCGACTGGGAGCCCTGCTCTTCCGCTTCCGCCTCCCCGATGCCGAACACCGCGAAGAGATCCCCGTACCGTTCGGCATTGCCGTGCGACGTGAACGGGATGTACAGCGGATAGTGCGGTGTCAGGCTCGTGATCCGGGCATCATTGCGCTGATACGCGACGATGTGCAGGACCTGGCTCAAACCGAACGACAGTACGATCAACAGCTGAATGCCGATCAACCAGGGCCAGCGCAACGGATGTTTGCGCGCCAGGCGGTAGATGCCCACCTGCAGGAACAGCGCCGCGAGCAGCACCGCAACGGCGGCAACGACCGTCGTGGCCGGGAATCCGAAACCGGTGAAGTCGCGCAACAGGAATTCCAGCCAGAAAAAATCGATATGAATGCGCGTAACGGCGTAGACCAGACTGTCCAGGAACAGCCAGTACACGAAAACGCCCAGCGTGACTCCCGTCACCATGAACATGGTGCGGCGCAGCGGCGCCAGCACGACGAACAGTACGCTGCACACCAGCAGGATCGGAAGTGCGTAGTAGGCGACCACCGTCTGCGCGTAGAAGGTCGACAGCAGGTCGGGCGGGACCTGCCCCAGATTCTTCGCCAGCACGAGGGCCATCAACGGCACATTCAGGGCCCAAACCGTAGCAAACGTGCGGTATCGCCGCGGCAACGGACGTAGAATTTCCAAGAACCGGTTCCACAGGATCTTCATCGCAAACAGCCCTTCCCTTTCCCGAGGCTCAGACTCCGTTCAGACCAAAGCTAGGCCCAAACCGGAAACCCACAAATGTTATTCGTTCGACATTCGGATCAATCGAGGCGGATCGGCAGGATTTTCCCGCAGGCGCTGCAACTCCCACCCGGGCCGAAGGTTATCGTGGAGGTGCGACCCGTCCGCGCGATGGCGATCTGCCCACAGGAGGGACAGCGGGTATCCCGCCCGTCGCTTCCGGTGACATTCCCCAGATAGACCCAGTCCAGCTTCTGCAACGCATGTTCGCGCGCCATCAGCAGGGTTGCGAGCGGAGTGGCCGGTGCGTCCAGCTTCCACGAAGGGTGGTAGGCCGAGAAGTGCAGGGGGATCTCCCGGCCGAACGAGGCAACGAACTCGACCAGCGCACGGATCTGCTCGGGAGCGTCGTTGTAGCCCGGGATCAGGAGGTTGGTGATCTCGACGTGGATCCCGGCTTCGACCAGGGTACGGATCGTAGCGAGGACCGGCTCGAGGCGCCCCTTGCAGACCCGGCGGTAGAAACCGTCATCCATCGCTTTGAGGTCGACGTTTGCGGCGTCGATGCAGCCCAGAAGTTCACCCAACGGTTCGGGATTCAGGAATCCGTTGGTGACGACCACATTCTTCAATCCACGGGCGCGAAAGACCTCCGATGTGTCGCGTACGAACTCGTACCACACCAGTGGCTCGCTGTAGGTGTAGGCGATGCCGACGGCGTTCTCGCGTTCGGCGATCTGCGCCAATTCGATCGACGCGGTCGCCGTGGTGCGCTGAGCACCGCCGACGGCCTGGGGCTGGCTGATCCGCCAGTTCTGGCAGAATGCGCAGTGCAGATTGCAGCCCGGCGCGGCGACCGAAAGGATGTCGCGCCCCGGATGGAAGTGGTACAGGGGTTTCTTTTCGATCGGGTCCATCCCGGCCGAGACGATTTCACCGTAGTGCAGAGGTACCATCTCGCCGCCGCGGTTGCCGCGGGTGCCGCACGGTCCGTCGCGACCCTCGTCCAGAGTACAACCGACCGGGCACAATTCGCAGTGGACGCGCGCGCCGTCGATCGGCAGCCACCAGCGTGCCGGTGCGTGCGCGCGATCCATCAGATCTTCAACTCACCGATTCGACGCTGCACCGAAGCCGGGACCAGGTCCATCCAACGCTCGTTACCCTGCGCGATCAGGCTGCCGATCGTCTCCGGTTCGAACGGGACGAGTTTGTCGCGCGGCGGCGTCAGCGGCAGGATCCGGCGATTGTAGACCAGGTGCTGGAAGAGGTGGTGCTGTTCCTCGGCGATCACATGGTTCGCCACGGTGCGCACGGTTCCCTCGGGAGTCAGGATCGGATAGGTCAGAAGTTTCGAGTCGGAGGCGAAGACCTTGGCCACCGCCTGCAGCATGCCACCGTCCAGTCCCTCGTAGTAGTCCTCGTCGAAAATCGTGTCGAGGTCCGCCACCGACAGCACGAAAGCGATCCGCCGCAACGCGTGCTTCAGGAAGTATTCGCCCAATCGGAAGTAGCGCAGATGCGAGGTCACCATCGCGTGGTAACCGAGCTCGCAGATCATGTCCACGCGGGCACGCAGATCCGAAACATCGTCTGCGTCCTCGTACAGGTAGCGCGCGACGTTCATTTCGCAAAGAACGACAATGTCATCGTCACCGATCCCCAGTTCCTTCTTCAGCGCCTCACGCCCCGCCTCGATCATGTCCGCGTGCACGTTCGTGAACGGCCGGAAGGTTCCGCGCAGGATCAGAGGAACCTTCTTGTACAGCAGGTCGGCCGGAATTCCACAGCGTCCTTTCGGCTCGAAGATCACGACCGGCCCCTGGCTGGAGGTGACCAATTTGAGCGGCATCTGGCGGTTGGCTCCGAACTTGAAGCACGGCCCATCGAAGTGGATGTAGTCGATGTCGATGCGACCCCAGACCAGATTGTCGCTCAACGAGTCGACCAGCTGGTCCACATCGTCCAGGTACTTGAAGGTCGAGTGGATCAGATTCACGCCCAGAATGCCCAGCGCGGTCTGCTGCCCCTGATTCGTCGAATCGAGCATCAGAACGTGCAGCATGATGCGACTGGGCTCGGCGCCCGGCTCGTGCTGGAACTGGATTCCCATCCAGCCGTGGCACTCGCTGTCCACACCGAACCGTTTGGCCGAAACGGTATCGGCAAAGCCGAAATACAGCGACTCGGGATCCCGGTCGTCCCGGACACGCTCGACGACCTGATCGAACTCCCGCTCCAGCATGCGCAGCAGCCGGCTGCGCGAAACATAGCGACCCGTGTCATCCGGCCCATAGATCGCGTCGCTGAAGCGCATGTCATAGGCCGAGCTGGTCTGGGCGATGGTGCCCGAGGCACCGCCGGCCTGGAAGAAGTTGCGCGCCACCTCCTGCCCCGCCCCGATCTCGACGATCGAGCCATAGAGTAGAGGGTTCAGGTTGAACTCGAGAGCCTTCTGCAACGTGGTCGCAGTCGGAGTCCGCGAGTGGAGCAGGTCTTTAGTCATGGAGGATTCCCCTGGATACGTCCGGTATTTCGTTCATGGACCCGATGGTCGTCGAGCCTTCCCCAAGGCTCAAATGGTACAGCGATTTCGGCCGGATCACCAGTGTTGCGGTGGGCATTGATTGCTATTTGTCGAGATTCCCGAGTGCCGTACGTACATTGCGCCGCAGGCCCTCGGGATGACAGCGCCAAATCGGCGTTCGGCGAAAACGCCGGCGGAATTCCTCGTCGGTGATTTCGGCCAGTCGGGCCAGGTCGAGTTCGGCGTGTTCCTCGCCGGTGGCATACTCGTGGCGAACTTCCGGGATGTCGTGGCGTGCGCGTTCGGCCTTCTGATTCCATGGGCAAACCGCCTGGCAGATATCGCACCCGAAGACAGTTCCGCCCTGTGCGGGTTTGAATTCTTCGGGGGTCTGACCCTGCTGCTCGATGGTGAAGTTCGAGAGGCAGCGGCGAGCGTCCATGCCGCCCTCCGGCAGGAGCGCGTCGGTCGGGCAGGCATCGATGCAGGCGGTACAGCGGCCGCAGGCGGAGAGGATACGGGTGGCCGGAGCCTCCTCGCGTCTTCGCAGGACTGAGTACAGCGGTTCGGTCTGCTGCTCGGGCAGGCCGCTGATCTCGAGGTTGGTGAGCGCCACGCCCAGGAACATCCCCGAGCCGAGTCGTTCATGGATCAGGCAGGTGTTCTTGCCCAGGAAACCGAAGCCGGCAAGCCAGGCGTACTCGCGTTCCAGATAGGGGCCGGTGTCGGTGGAGGCGTAGGCGACAAAACCGGGGATTTCCTGCACCAGATCCTTCAACAAGTCACGGATACTGTTGAGCAGGACATCGTGATAGTCCAAGCCGCGGGCGTAGCGGCTGACACGGTCGGTCCACGGCGCGTCGATCGGCGCCTGACCGCCAGCAACCGGGTCGCGATGGTGCGCGGGCCAGCCATCGGTGTACCGCTGGGCGAAGACGAGCAGGGACTTCGCTTCGGGATTGCGGATCGTTGGGTCGAGGCGCTGCTCGGGATTGCGGACCATGTAGTCGAGGTTGCCGTCGCGACGTTCGGCAATCCACGTGCTGAATCTACTCTCGTTGGGCAACGAGGCCGGAAGGGAGACTGCGCCGGCAAGGTCAATGCCGTGCTCGGGGCCGGAGAGGGCAAAAAATCCCGCCAGTTCCTGCGCCGTGCATGGCACCGATACGGACTCTCTTTCGCTCAACGACTTACCTCCGGGCCTACGGTTCTCTATCTGGGCATCCTAGCACAGCCCGCCGCACCGTCCAGCGCCACCCCCATTGACTTCGGTTTTGGATTGGGGAGAGGATGCTCCCGGGAATTGACTTCAAGAATCGCCGGGAGGATGGCGAACCGCACACCGCAAGCAAACAAGTACCGCGATAGAGATAGTTCAGGATCCATTTACGGAAGGCTTCGCCGGCGGCGACGCCCATTCCTGCGTGGTAACGATGACACACAATCCGAACCTGGAGGTGGCGCATGCGACGCATTCCCCTCTGTCCGGCTCTGTTGTGCGGTCATGTCATGCTCTGCTTCCTGGCTTCACCCCTGGACCGCCCCCCCGCACCGAACGTCTGGCAGCAACCCGTACCTTCCCCCTGGGATGATCCCGAGGCCGGCCACGACGGCGGTTGGTCCTATTCGAACGATCACGGCTATGACGGAACCTGGACGTCGAGAACGAACTATCTGACGATCACGCAGTACACCGAGTGCGATGGTCGCATCTACAGGCATGGAGACGGGTGGATCTACTCCCGGTCGAACCTGGATCTGGTCTGGTTGAAGGAATCGGTCGCAGAGTTCACCAACTCGGTCTCCGAGTTGACGGTCTCCCCCGTGTCCGGCCACACGGTGATCTGGGCCTGTTTGTCGACCGATACGGAGTACCAGTGCTACGTCAAGCAGGGCGACTGGTGGTACAACCGCAAGAGCGGCCTGCCGGTCGGTACCCGTGTGCGCAAGGTCGTTCCGCATCCGACCGATCCGAACGCCGCCTATGCCCTGATGAACGGGTTGTCCTCTCCCGGACAGAAGATCTACTACACGTCGAATCTGGGCCGGGACTGGGACAACATCACGGGGAATCTCCCCAACCTGCCCCTGGCCGACCTGATCGTCTACCCGGACAACGACCAGCACCTGTACCTGGGTACCGCCTACGGCCACGCCCGCTCCCTGGACGGCGGAGCCTCGTGGCACCGCTCGAACAACGGCTGCCCCAAGGCGGTGGTCGTGACCGAGTTGAAGGCCGTGGACATGCGGCCGCTCCGGCAGGGATTCCATATCGTCAGTGCGACCTATGGGCGCAGTATTTGGCGACGGGAGGTCGGCTATGATGATCCGGCCGGGGTGCCGGAAATTCACGGAGAGTCTCTGGCGATTCGCAGTGTCTCGCCGAATCCTTTCAACCCCGGCACGACGATATTATTCGATCTGGCTGCCGACGCCCGGGGCGAAGCGGCGGTCTTCGATCTGGCCGGCCTCAGGGTTGAAACGCTACTGTCCGAAATGACGACTGCGGGGCCGCAGCGGGCCGAGTGGCGAGGTCGCGACGCGGCAGGAAAGATCTGCGCCGCCGGCGTCTACGTCGTGCGCATCCAGGCGGGCGACGAGGTGGAGACGCAGAAAATCGTGCTTGCGAAATAGGTTTTTTACCAATGAGGACGCCCAGCCGTGTTGGTACGGCTGGGCGTCACGAAAAGACAAGTCCGGCTACTCCCCGATAATCTTCACCAACACCCGCTTGCGCCGCCGCCCGTCGAACTCTCCATAGAAGATCTGTTCCCAGGTCCCGAAATCCAGCCGTCCCCCGGTAATGGCCACCACCACCTCACGCCCCATGATCTGCCGCTTCATGTGGGCGTCGGCATTGTCCTCGCCCACGTTGTGGCGGTACTGATCGGTCGGGGCGTGCGGGGCCAGTTTCTCCAGCCACACCTCGTAGTCGTGGTGCAGACCGGACTCGTCATCATTGATGAAAACCGAGGCGGTGATGTGCATCGCGTTGACCAGCACCATCCCTTCGGTGATGCCGCTCTCGGCCAGGCACTGCTCCACGTCGGGCGTGATGTTGATCAACGCCCGGCGGGTCGGGACCTCGAACCACAGTTCCCTGCGGTACGATTTCATTCCGCGCCCCCCTTCTGCGGATGGGCCTGCACCCACTTGTCGTACACGTACAGCAACACGACCGAAACCATGGCCAAACCTGCGAAGACGATCCACATCATGTTCGGACTGCCGGTGCCGCCGCGTTCGACCGGACCGTAGTGCTGGTACATCTCGCCCGACAGCAGGCCGCCAAAGAGATTGCCCAGAGCCACGCACCAGTAGAAGTAGCCCATGTACATACCGACCTTTTCCGGCGGGGCGATGCGGCCGGCGTACTCTTTCGAGCGCGGGCTGGCCAGCATTTCACCGATCGAGAAGACGAGGATCGCGATGACGATGATCCAGCCGCCCTGACCGACCAGGTACAGCAGGAAGCTGATCACGGTGATGAACGAGCCCAGCATGATGGCCGTCAAGGGAGCCACTTTGCGCACCAGGTAGGCGATGCCGACCTGGCCGATGATGATACCGAACGCATTCAGATTGATCAGGTGTTCGGGCTTGACCTGGCCGTGCTCCAGCACCGCACGGCCCCACTCGCTGGTATCGACACCCATTTTCGTGAACATGCCGGTGATCGCTTGGGCCATTGGGCCGAAGCTGTGGATCAGATCGCTGGTGTCGGCGTAGTCACGGATGTACTCGGGCAGGGTCATGAAAATCTGGTTGAAACTGGTCCAGAAGAACGCCATCAGCACGAGGAAGACGAGGTAACGGCCCTCGCCCACCTTCATCGGCTGCGCCAGCCAGTGGACGTCATCGCGACCGCGATTGCCTCGCAGCACCAGGTCCAGCAGTAGGTTCGCAGCAATCCAGATCGCCGCGGCGGGCAGATAGACGATGGGTTCCAGCCACTTCGAGCCCATCACCAACAGGAAGAGCAGACCGGCCACAAGCAGGAAAAACCGGCCGTTCCCAACCACGGCAACCATGCCGGCGAAAACTTCTCCGAGCGAGCGCTTACCCTCGGCCTCGGCGTCCCGCGGCGGCTCCTTGTAGAAGATCAGCGCGACGACCCCCATCAGCACGATCCAGCCCGCCGAGGCGTAGAATACATACTGCCAGTCCCAGCCCCGCACGATACCGGCGACGATCGGGCCCAGGAAGCCGCCGATGTTGACCATCATGTAGAAGATGCCGAAGCCCATGCTGCCGGTTTTCTCGTTCGTGGATTTGGCGACGGTCGAAATGACCACCGGCTTGAACATGCCATGGCCGATCGCGACCAGGAAATAGACCATCAGGAAACCCCAGAAGCCGCTGGGAATGCCCAACAGCAGGTAGCCGGGGATCATCACCGTGCAGGAGGCCAGGAACATGCGCTTGAAACCGTAGCGATCGGCCAGAGCGCCGAAAACAGCCGGGAAGAGGTACAGAAAGAACGTCGCCAGGCCCTGGATGACGCCGCGGTCCTCGCTCGACAGCCCGAGGCCGCCGTCGGCGACCGCGCCGGTCAGGTAGAGCGAACTGACGGCGTAAAAGCCGTACCAGCCCATGCGCTCGAAGATCTCCATGACGTTGGCGCACCAGAAGGCGCCGGGGAATTGCTTCCAGATGCTGGTCTTGATCGGGACGGCGGCAGCGTCGCTCACAGAGTTCTCCGTTCGTTCCTGAATCGAGTCAGGGGTTCAGTCGTTCGAGGGTCTCGGTCATCTCGCGCAACAGGCGTTGCATCAGTTCGGCGACGGTCGGAACATCGTCGATCAGGCCGCTGACCTGCCCGATTTCCAGTTCTCCGTCTTCGATGTCTCCCTCCAGCATACCACTTCGGGCGCGGCCGGATCCCAGATGCTCGGCCAGCTCCGCACTCGAGGCACCGCGGTTCTCCAGGGCCACGATTTCAGCGAAGAAGCGGTTCTTCAGCAGCCGGACCGGAACGTGGGACTTCAGTACAAGGTGCGTATCTCCGGGCCCGGCGGCAACCACCGCCTGTTTGAAGTTCTCGTGGCTCGAGGACTCGACCGTCGCAGCAAAACGCGATCCGATCTGCACACCGTCCGCTCCGAGAGCCTGCGCGGCGACGATTTGCGCTCCCGTCGCGATGCCCCCCGCGGCGATCACCGGGATCTCCACGGCAGAGACGCACTCGGGCACCAGGACCAAGGTCGTGATCTCCTCGCGACCGTTGTGTCCGCCGGCTTCGAAGCCTTCGCAGACGATCGCGTCGCAGCCGGCATCCTGACACTTCACGGCCAACGCCGGCGAGGCGACGACGTGTACCACCGTACAGCCCGCCTTCTTCAACGGACCGATCGCCTTCTTCGGCGAGCCGGCCGAAGTGAAGAAAATTCGCACGTTTTCTTCCAGCGAGACTTCCATCAACTCGCGCGCGTGCTTGTACAGCAGGGGCAGATTCACCCCGAAAGGTTTGTCGGTCAGGGTGTGCGCCTTGCGGATCTGCTCGCGGAGCAATTCGGGCCGCATGCTGCCCGCGCCGATCAGCCCCAGACCGCCGGCCTCACTGACGGCCGCGGCCAACCGGGCCCCGCTGTTGTAGACCATGCCGCCCTGGACAATCGGGTGCTCGATACCCAGCAGCTCCCGGATTCGTCGGCCTCCCACTACAAGCCCAGTTCTTCGGATGCCGGTACGAGCGCATTCAGCACATGCTCGATCAGTTCATCCCGTTCCATCCCCAGATCATCGGCGCCTTCCTGAATTTCCTGGCGGTTGACCTTGGCCGCGAAATCCTTCTTTTTCAGCTTCTTGCGCACCGATTTGACCTTTACCTGGGCGATCTTCCTGTCGGGCTGGACCATGGCGCAGGCCATGCAGAACCCGGACAGTTCGTCGACCGCGAACAGCCACTTCGCGCAGTCGTTTTCGCGCGGGACCTCCGTGTACGATGCATGGGACAGGATCGTGCGGACGAATTCTTCGGGATAGCCGCGCTCGCGGAGAATCTTCGCTCCCTCGAAGGGATGATCCGGAGCCTCGGGGTACTTCTCGTAGTCGAAATCGTGCAACAGCCCTACCGCCGACCAGTACTCGACATCGTTGCCGGTGCGCTCGGCGGCAGCTTTCATGGCGGCTTCAACGGCGTAGGCGTGACGACGCAGGCTCTCCGTACGCGTGAATTCGTGCAGCAGGGCCAGGGTGGTTTCGCGGCGATAGAGATCACTCATGCGCGACTCTCCGGTCTCGGGGAATTGGATCGGGATCTGAAGGAGAGGATACCGGTAGGCAGTCCGCGCGGCAAGTCCCCGGGCAGCCTGCTAGATCAACAGCTCGTCGTGGTGCACATCCAGCCAGGCCATCACCTGGCGATGTCCGGGACAGACCTCGTCGAGCAACTCGTAGAACCGGGGGGAGTGATTCAGATGGACGAGGTGGCATAGTTCGTGCGCCACGACGGCGTCGATGGTTTCCGGCGGAGCCATTACCAGACGGTAGCAGAACGACAGGGTCCCGCGTCGGGAACAGCTGCCCCAACGGCTGGTCCGCTCGCCGATCATCACTTTCGTCGGCTCCCGCCCCACCCGCGGAGCCCAATGTTTAACACGATCGACCAGTTCCGTGCGGGCCAAACGGCGAAGGAATTTTTCGACCGCCGGCCGCACATCCAGGATTTCCTCCGGAGCCAGGGCCAGGCGCAAGGCACCGGGTTCCAGCGCCGCGGAGTACCGTTTCCGCTGCGCTGGCAGGGCCTCGATCTGCAGCGACCGCAGCTCGCCCAGGATCCAGAGTTCGCTGCCGGTCGAAAATTCGCGAACGGCGGGACCGTTCCAGACCCCATATTTCTCGGCCTGCTCGACCAGGAAGGGTTCCCATTCTTTCAGTAACGAGGGCACCACACGGAACGGAACTCTCCACGGCAGGGTCACGACCACACCGTCCCGCCGGTTCACTCGCGCCGTCGCGCTGCGGGCTTGCCGATGCTTTCGCACCTCGTAACGCAACGTCCTGCCCCCGAGAAGCGCAAATCGCCTCCGTTTTTCCATAATGTTTTCCTTAGAATCCGCTTCGGCAAAAAGCAGAAGAGCCGATATCCATCGGGATCCACAGCAACGCCGGTCCGGATCCAACGTGTTCCCCACCGGCGCCCAGGACAAGAATAAATGCGTTCCGGTCGTCGAACGCCACCAGACTCCGGACCTCGAGGGAGAAAAACATGACCGCTCAGAGAAAGCCCATCCCGTGGTACCGCAATGCCGGACTCATCCTGGCAGTAGGTTATCTGTGCGCGGGGATCGCACCCACCGCCCTGGCGGAACGCCACGACGCCGCCCAAGACGGCATCGTCATCGATCTGGCGGGACGCCAACGGATGCTGACGCAGAAAATGAGCAAGGAGTTCTTCCTGATCGCTCTTGACTACGACGCCGGGAACAATCAGGCGCTCCTGACGAAAACGTGCGACCTCTTCGACCGCACGCTGACCGGCCTTCCGCAGGGCGACGCAGAGCTCGGCCTGCTTGCCGCCACCCAGCCCAAGACCCTCAAACAGCTGCAACGGGTGGCGATCCTGTGGACCCACTTCGAGCCCGCGCTGCGCCAGGGGGCTGCCTCCGGAACCATCGACGACGCGATGTTGAAGCTGATCGCCACGGGCAACCCGGTGCTGTTGGATCGGATGAACACCGCGGTGCAGCTCCTGGAACGCGAGGCGGCCCGTCTGCAGGGCCGCCCGGGTCCTACCAGCTAGCGGGCCACCGCCGGATTCCTGCCTGCATCGATCTTCCTGGTCACGCCGATGAAAATCAGGAGCGCGACCAGGGAGATCAGGCCGACTCCGCAGTACGCGTACCACAGATAATGGGCATGGGCGTAGGCCTCGGGCAAGGGGCCATTGCCTGCCAGGTAAGCCGTATGCGCCAGCTGCTCGGTCGCGTCCAGGGTACCCGGTTCGGGACAGTACTTCGACAGCAGGAAACCGGAGAATACGAAGCCGAAGATCCATGCGAAAAAGGTATTCATGTGGGCAAAGCCCAGGAAAGTGCCTTCCTTGCCCGGAGGGGCCTGTAGCGACGCGAATTCCAGCCACTTCGGGCTGAGGAAGCATTCCGCCAGGCCCTGGATCGAGATCCCGATGATCATCATGAAAGTGATCGGGTGCATCTGCAGGCCGAAGATGTTGACCATGCCGTCGAACCAGGCCGAAGCAGCCATACTGATCGCCGAGAACGGAATCAGGATCATCGCCACCAGAATCGAATTCTGCGGCTGCCACTTGCGCACCATCTGCGTGATCATGACCACGAAGAGGACGACGACCAGCGGATTGATATTCGCGTACCACTCGGGCTTGTAGGTCTCACCCGCCATGCGCAGCACGTAGTCCGGCATCGAGGCATAGAGCTGCCCCTGGATGGCCCAAAAGCCTGCCGTGATCAGGATCAGCGAGAAGAAGCGCAGGTTGGACATCGCCATCCACATGCCCTGCAACGTCTCGCTGACGGATTTGGCCTGGCTCTCTCCCTTTTGCTTGTCCGGGAAATAGATCAGGGCCACCACGATCAACGCGATCAGCGAGGCGGCAGCCGAGAACCACGGCACATTTTCCACGCCCATCTGGATCCGGATCGGCGCCACGATCGTCTTGCCCGTGAACGAACCGATATTGACGACCATGTAGAAAATCGAGAAGGCACGCGCGCGATTCGCCTCGGTCGAGGACTTGCTGACCGTTCCGGTAATCACCGGCTTGACGATGGCGCCGCCCAACACGATCAGCACCAGTCCCACGATCACCGGCCCCAGCGTGCTGAATACCCCCAGGGCGCTGTAGCCGACAGTCAACAGGGCAAAGGCCATCATCAGGGCATTTCGGAATCCGATGCGATCGGCCAGGGCACCGGTGAAGAAAGGGACCAGGTAGATCCAACCGCCAAACATACCCGCCACCCAGCCCGACTGGACATCGTCCAGCCCGACCACGCGGATCAGGTAGGTGCGCAGCGCGATAAAAGTTCCGTAATACGCAGCCCGCTCGCAAAGTTCGGATGCGTTACCGGTCCAGAACGGGCGCGGAAAGCGCCACGTGGTCGCTCCTTGGCTCATGGATTCTCCTCGAAGGGGTCACTGTTCTGCAGGGTCGATCGATCCTTGGAATTCGGAGCATAGTAGCATCCGGGGTAACTCTTGTCAGCCAATTCCGAGCCACCGGGTCGGCGTTGCACGGGTATCGGTGCCTTCCCGTCAATGGTGCTCGCCCCAGAGCTTCTCTCCAGCTTCAACCGCGATCGCCAGTCGGTTCCGGGCGGTCGGCAGGGGACAGGTCGCAAACGGTGTGAACACGCACGGCGGATTGATGGCTCGATTGAAATCCAGCCAGAAGACGCCATTCGTATCGGCAGCGTCGATCGACAGGAAACGGCCACCGCCATAGGTGCTTGAGCCGTTCGTCTCGTCCCCGAAAACGAGAAACAGATCTTCGCCCCGTTTCCCGGTCGGCGCCACCCGAAATTCCTGACCCTCAAGTTCAAAGACCAGCAGGCCGGGGAATTCCTCCTGCGATACCTGGCCCAGAACGTTGGGGACCGCAAGCAGGCCGGCCTCTCCCTCGAGAGTCGCCGGCACACGCCACTTCGCCTGCACCGGGAAGCGATCGATTCCCGTGAAGGATTCCAGGACTTCGGATTCTCGATCCTTGACCCTCAGGAAGAACCGGCCCTGGCGGTCGATGACATGGAATACCAGCGATCCACAGGACAGCACTGTCGGTTCTTCGTTCGCATCCGTCTTCAACAGCAATCGCGAAACGGGCGAGGAACCCCGTGTACCCTGCGCGGTCACCCCCGCGGTGGGATCCGCTTCGAAGACGATTCCCAGTCGGCCGACCTCCATGTACCCCACACGGGCCGGAGCCTTGTCGATCAATCGCACGGTTGCTTCGGTTCCCGAGCCGACAGTCGACAGTCCCGGTTTCAGCTCATGCAATCCGACCAGTGTCAGCCATCCGGTGTCGCTGCGCAGATGCTCGATGCGTTCGGCATGCCACTGGTCGATCTCGGCCACGTAGGCGGGGTCGGTCGAGTCACCGCCCGAGCAGCCGGCGATGGCAGCGGAAAGGACGGTCATTGCGATCAACAGGTCGCGCGGGTTCATCAAATCGCCTTTCGGAGTGGGTTGGCATCGTGCCGGCAGAATAGCAGGCACCGCGATCGGTGACTGCAAAAAACGCAAGCTGGAAAGATGGCTTCAGTTGCGGCATGATTCGTCCGATTCGGTACTTCGAGACCAAGACGAGAGCCCCAGCCCAAGGCAATGGACATGAAGGTGCACCATTTCGCGCTGATCTTCGCGTTGCTGGCCAACGCCGCCGCGAACCTCCTGATCAAGGCTGGCATGCGCCGCCTCGCATTGGACGGTGCACCGCTGGCGACGATTCTGCGCCAGATGGCGACGAATGTGCCGGTGCTGGCCGGGATTGCGCTATTCGCCCTGAATGTCGGAGCTTACGCCTACGCGTTGAACCGCATCCCCCTTTCGCAAGCCTACCCGGTCATGACCTCGACCGGCTTTTTGATCATTGTCTCCGCTTCGGTATTTTTCTTTGGCGAGACGGTTGATATCTACCAGATTTCAGGTCTGCTGCTGATCGTGGGCGGCGTCATCCTGATCGCCTCCCGCATGAGCTGAACGCCGCAAAGGGAATACACATGAATTCCGACCCCTCGTCCAACACTCCCGGATCCGGAAACGGGTTCGATACGCAACCGCGCCACTACATGATCACCGGCGGCGCCGGTTTTCTGGGAATCAACCTGGTTCGCTATCTGCTGGACAGGGGTCACCAGGTCACTTCACTGGATATCGCCCCCTTCGACTACCCGGAGCGGGACCGGATTCGAGTCATCGACGGAGACATCCGCAATCGCGAGGATGTGGACCGTTCCCTCGAGGGCGTGGACATTGTCGTGCACACGGCCGCCGCGCTGCCGTTGTACAAGGCCGAAGAGATCTACTCGACGGACATCGAGGGTTCACGCACCGTCATGCAGGCCGCGCTCGACGCCGGAATCCAACGCGTCGTACATGTGTCCTCCACCGCTGTCTACGGCATCCCCGATCATCATCCGCTGGTCGAGGAAGATCCGATGGACGGCGTGGGCCCCTATGGCATTGCCAAGGTCGAAGCCGAAAATATGTGCGCCTCGTTCCGCGAACAGGGCATGGTCGTACCCATCGTCCGGCCCAAGAGCTTCATTGGACCGGAGCGCCTCGGCGTCTTTGCCCTCTTCTACGATTGGGCCAAGGACGGCCGTGGATTCCCGATGATCGGCAACGGCAACAACCGCTACCAGCTGTGCGATGTGGAGGACGTCTGCCAGGGCATCTACCTGTGCGCGACCGGACCGGCCGACCGCGTGGACGATGTATTCAACATCGGCGCCCGGGAGTTCACGACCATGAAAGAGGATTACCAGGCGGTTCTGGACGTAGCTGGTTTCGGCAAGAAAATCCGGGGTTTCCCGGCCTCACCGGTGATCTGGACCCTGCGCATCCTCGAGGCGATGAAACTCTCTCCGCTGTACAAATGGGTCTACGAAACGGCCTGCGAGGACTCCTTCGTCAGCATCGAGAAAGCGGAGCGCGTGCTGGGCTTCGATCCGAAGTATTCGAACAAGGACGCCCTGATCCGCAACTATCGCTGGTATCTGGAGCACCTGCACGAGTTCGAAAATGCGAGCGGCGTTTCCCACCGGGTGCCCTGGGGACAGGGAGTCTTGAGGGTGGCGAAGTTGTTTTTCTAGCGCCTGCTTGTTCCCATGAAAAGCAGCTGCATTGGCCAGGTCGGGCTCGCCCAGGCGACTGCCACTACAAAAGGAAGGGGCCGCCCCCTGGTGGGAGGCGGCCCGGCGGGTAAATCAGTCATTTCTAGTGGAACAGAGCCTTCACGCCGTCCCAGGACTCGTTATCCGTCGCAACGACCGAGCCCAGATCCTCGACAGTGATACCCTCCCACTCGACGTGGAAGTTCGCGCCCTCGCCGAACGACGACATGTTGTTGTACTGCATGTATCCGCCAGCATACCACGGGGAAAGCAGGCCCCACGTACCGTGCGGGTCGGCCTCGGCAGGATTACCCTCGTCGAAGGCCAACGGGCCACTGCTGATACCATCGTAGATATACTCGATCGTGGCCGGGTTGGCTTCGTTCATCTCCGAATTCGTCCGGTAGATGACTTCCAGGTGAACGGTCGTGCCCTCGACATAGGTGACGCCGTTGTTGGCCGTGAACGAGTAGAACGGCAGACGACCGCCAAAGACTGCGACTTCACCGTCCGGCGTACGGACGTTGAAACGGCCGTCGACATTTCCGGACCACCACGGGGCGACCGAAAGGCCGGCTTCGCCGTCACCGCTGCCGGTAATCGTCAGGTCGGCGCCGAAACGGAAGCCGTCCTCGTTCGCGAACTCCTGCGGCGACGAACCGCCACTGGCGAAACGCCAGATGTGCAGATTGGCCCAGCCCAGCGGGCCGGCGGCTTCGTCGTCGATCGCGATCATCGACGGGAAGCTATTGTCGACCGTCAGGATCGACGCGAATGAATCGTTGAATACGCGCTCGATGACCACGGCATCGCTCGGCTCGAGCGTAGCCAGTGCGCTGGTCGTCATGCCGACGATCAACAAGACCATAGCACACAAAATGGCGATTCTGTTCAGCTTCTTCATGGTGATTCTCCTTGCAGTTGAGTGTCTGGTTTCAGTTGTTCTTCCGTGCTCACTACCCTTTTGTCAGTCCCCACCTCCCTCCAACCGACGCGATCCGTGGTCGGACTATTTGATGATGATGCATCGCTTCTGAACCTTCTTTCCATTCGCCTCGAGGGAATACGTATAGACTCCGCTGGCGAGATCCCTCGCATCCAAGGTGATATGCTGCGTGTTTTGGTCCTTCGCGTTCCCACTGACCTCACGCACCTTCCGACCCCGTAAATCGTAGAGGCGCAAAGTGACAGGGCCAGGCTCGGCAACGCGATACGAAATCGTGGTCGATTTCCCGAACGGATTGGGCCGGTTCTGCCCCAGCTGGACGATCTCCAATACTCCGGACTCCTGCTGCACCGGAGCGAGAGAGCCGAAACCCGCGCCCCGCAATCCAGCCTGTACGTAGGGATCCTGCATGAACCGCGACCAGACCCCCTCGTTCTGGTAGTTTTCGATCATCGCGACGATGGGCCCCTGATCGATGCCCAGATAATCGCTGGCGACCCAGAACCGGGTCAGATTGAATGCGTCCTTGAACCCATAGGGCCCCCAAATCAAGCCCGCGTAGTTGTCGTACATGTACTGCAACGCGGGCAATACGATCTCCGGGGCAAACACGATCGAACTGGCCGCAGCCGTGGGCGTGATCGTGCCGTTGTCGCTTTGGGCCGGCGGCGCTCCGTGTGCCGCGTATCCATCGGGATCGTCCGAAGCGGTCAAGCCCCACAGGTTCTCGCCATACCCTGCCCACCCGTAGGGGTTGTCGATGCAGTACTCGCGCGCTGCGATCGTCGCCCTCCGCGAATTCTCGTGATAGGTGATGCCGCGCAATCGCATGTAGTCGTCCTGGATCTCCCGGAAATCGATCCAACAGTGCGAGTACTGGTGACCAAAGAGCGGCGGAAAGACAAGGTAGGTCTGACCGTACTGGGTGCTCCAGTTGTAGCCGCTGGTCCAATACGGCCACGTGTACCAGGGCACCGGGTGGGTCGGGGAACCCAGCGCCAGGACATACATGATCATCGCCTCGTTGTAGCCAATCCAGTTGCCGAATCCGGAGAAGCCGGTTCCCGGTTTCCAGCCCATACGGATTCCATTGCCGCCGTTGCGCATGAACTCCCAGTCGACACGCAGGTAGAGCGAGTCCGCCAGGGCGCGCAACTCCGCATCCCCTGCTTCCTCGGTATCAAAATACTGTTTCGCGTCCAACACCCCGGCCATCAGCAGCGCTGTATCGATGGAGGAGAGCTCACTATCCCAGACCCGCAGGCCGGAATTCATGTCCAGGAAGTGGTAGAACAATCCTTTGTAGCCGTTCGTGTTGTTCCCGGTATCCCCCTGGGGGCCGTTCCACAGCGTCTGCATTCCCAGCAGGATGCGGTCGCGCCCCTCTTCCCGCGGTACCCAACCGTGATCGATCGCGATACAAATGGCGGTGATCCCGAATCCCTGGGCCGCGATACTGCACGGAGACCAAGCCGCGCTCCGGTCCCGGATCAGCCCATTCACCGGATTGACCTGTTCCCAGAAGTACTCGAAACCGGTACGTTGCAGGCTGTCCAGCAGCGCCTCATTCGTCAGGGACTTCTCCGCGGAGAAAGCAGAGGGGAGAAGCGGCGAAGCCTCCGCCCGTGCCGTCAGTTCGGATCCCTGGACACCCAGGCCACACAGCAGGGCCAGAGCCAGCAGGGCCAGCAGCGCCCGACCGCGCCGGAAATTCGTCGTCGTGTCGTGTTGTGCCTTCATCGTATCTCTCCACTCCGACTTCCACGTTCTCCGCGGGTCCATTGTCTCAGAACCCGATGACCATCGTCAGACGATGGGTCGATTCCAGTGACTCGTGCGCCGCCCAGGCGTAATTCAATTCGTAACTGCGCTCGCCGAGTCCGCCAACCACACCAAATCCAGCGGTCAGCCCCAACTCGGTTTCCTCCTGGAAAAGCGTCTGGTAGCCTCCCCTGAGGGAAAACATTTCGCGCAGGGTCCATTCCAATCCAACATTCATACTTTCGCTGTTGTCGTTCGGGTGCAGTCCCTCGAGCAACACCAGCAGCCGATTCTGCTCGCCCAACGAATACGGGATGCTCACTCCCAGGCGAAAGAGACCGGGCAGCGGAAACTCGTCCGTGGACTGTTCGGCCGGCAAGGCACTGTTGTCGCCGTAGGAATCGGAATCGGCGTCGAATTGAATTCCCAGGTCCGAGCCCGAGAACTTTCCGCGCGTGCCCAGATTCGACAGGCTGAAGCCGATCGTGGCGCCGTTGCCGGTCAGACGATAGACCGTCCCCAGATTCAGCGTCATGGTCTGGCTGGACGTGTTCCAGATCTTCTCGGTGATGTAGTTGGCCTGCAGTCCGGCGCTGAAGCGTTCGGTGATCCTCCGTCCGTAGGCAAATCCCAGTGCGACATCCGTTACGCTGTAGTTCACTCCCGTGCCCAGCGGTTGCTCGACCGTTCGCACCTGGATGTCGCCCGATCCGAGAGCCGTCACGCTGAAAAACACGTTTCCCGATTCACCGGCCGGAACCGCAAACGCCGCGTAGTCGTAACTGATATCGGCGAACCACATGCTGTGGGTGTACTGAACCGCGGGTGCTTCCAGCAGCCCCACCGCTCCCACATTGTAGTATGCCGATTCGATCGACCCGGTCATCGCCGAGCCTGCGTTGCCGACCGCGGCGCCCCGGGCGCTGGGCTCGATTCGCAGAAAGGTGCCGATCGTCGTTCCGACCTTACTCTGGGCCAGCCCCTCCGTGGCGCTCCAGCCAAGTACGAATACGATCAGTGCTGCCAGTGCCGTCTTATTCATCTTGATTGGCGCGCCCCTCATTTCACGATGGCGAACTTGCCGGTGGCCTTACCCGCCGGTCCGCCGTCGACATGGAAGATGTACAGGCCCGGCGCGACATCGAGCAGGTCCTTCGTCCTAAGATCCCAGGCCACAAATCCATCAGTTCCGCCATCGTGGCGGAGAGTCTGCACCAGTTCGCCCAGGACATTGAAGATGCGAATCTCGCAGCTGGCTGGAAGTCCGCGGAACTCGATGCGCCTTTCGCCGCGTCCGGACACCGCATAACGCTCCGGCTCGAAGCTGGCCGATCCCAGGTAGGGATTGGGCACGACGTAGGGCTCGAAACCGGCCCGAGCCGCGTCCTGATCGACGTACTCGCCACGGGTTGCGAACTCGAAGACATCGTCGGATCCGAAAGGTCGCTTCAAGCTCAGTCGCCAGGCATCGCCGGCGGCCGGCGGATTCGCAGATTCTTGGGCCAACGCAATCGTCCAGGTGCCCTGCGGCACGTCCGGACTCTCTGGCAGATAGGTCACGATGCGAATCAGTTCGTCGGTTCGGCTGAGCGTGCCGTCCGGATCCTCACCCGAGTCGGCGCGATCGCGGAACAGGAAATCCAGCGGGACGTCGCCTTCGTCGGTGTGCATGATGATCTCGAAGCGGGCCGGCATCGGCGTCGGAAATTGGATTCCCGAGGCGATCGAAGTGGACTCGACGTCGTCCGAGAAGAAGATCGTAATGTCCTCGGGGAAACCGGGCCGCAGGCGGTTGATGGGCAAGACGCTCGACTCGTAACTCACCAGGAAAATCGCGTCCGTCAAACTGCCGGAAAGGAATCCGGTGGTCTCGGGATCGACCTGGACCTCGGTTGCCGTGCGGACGACCGGCAACAAACCCGAGCCCACCGGTCCGATGCCTTCGCCCAGGAAATCCAACCCCGTTTCGAACAGGATCTCGTTCGTCGTCGCATCGGTCAACGCATAGGACCGCGCACGCAGGCTGTCCGGCGACGGGGTTTCGAACGTCAACCGGAACAGGTGGTCGTCCGGAACCAGGCTCGAATTGACGACCTGAATCCCGACCGAGCCGCTGCCGACTCCCGACACGTGGGCCGCCGTATCGGTCGTCGCCGCGACGAAACCCTGTACCTTCGGGTTCGGGCGGACCTCGACCACATTCGATGGAAGCACGAGCCCGCCGCGGGCTGTCCTCGAAGGGGTGATCGCGTTCTCGGATGGGTAGAAATTGAAGGCCTCGGATCCACGATCATAGGCTGTGACCGCGTAGTAATAGGCCTGTCCGTTGGTCACGGTGTTGTCGGTCCAGGTATGGGTCAGCCCCGAGTCGGTACCCAGGTAGTAGGACACACCCTCGATGCTCAGATCCGAGAAGCCGCTGACGCCGTTCTTGAGATCAAACTGAGCGATTGGCTTTCCGTTGCCCAAGGGGCCGCTGCCTGTCCCCGTGGTGATCACCTGGGGATCCCGAAAATCCGGATCCGTCGAACGGTAGATTCGGTAGCCCTCGAAATCGAACTCGCCGGTGACGGGATCGGCGCCGTTTTCGGCAACGTCGTCCCAGGACAACTGGACAAATCCGTCACCCGTCTCGGCGGTCAGTGTCGGCGTCTTCGGCGGGGTCGCGAAGCGATAGTTCGCGTTGTAGATCTGCTGGACGGTGCGCGTGTTATTGGCCAGTTCGGTCAGATCCGCACCGTAGGCCAAGGCCAGGCTGAATCGTTCAGTTTGGCCCGCGGCCAGGCGGAACGGTCCGGAGGCGAAGAGGAATCCGATGTTGTAGTTGTTGGCCAGTGGCTCGTCGAAACGCTCGTTCGGATCAGGATCGGAGAACTGTTCGTACAGCTTTTCGGGCCAATTCTCGTTTCCGGTGAAGAAAACGATGTTGTCCGTGGTCTGATCCGGGTTGCCATAGCCCGGCAGGATCCGATTCATCTTGAAACCCGTCAGGCCGATCTGGTCGGACTCATTCAGGTCGGTATCGTCGAAGTTCGGCTCGCCCGCCGTCGGAATGCCGTCGCCCTCGCCCTCGTCTCCGGTATCGGCCAAACCGTCGGCACCTACGTCGTGGTTATCGATCGTCCAATCCAGGTCCTCATCTCCTGTCCACCACAGTTCAGCGCGGTAGGCAGGCATGTCTTCCAGGGGACCGTAGACCGACTCGAAGCGGGTCATGTCGTAATTCGACTCGACGTAGGCGCGGATGTTGTCCATCCCGACCAGGAAAGTGCCCGGGCCGCCATCGCGTCGCTCATCAACGATGCCGTCCTCATCGTTGTCCAGGCCGTCGGTCGGCTTGCCCGGAGTTTCCATGTACGCATAGCCGAGGTAGCCGGTGGTCGAGCAGGAACCGGAAAGGTCTCTTCCGTGCCCGCCATTGTCCCAGGTATAGACCAGGTTGATCGGCTGCCCATCGAACTCACGGGCGAAGTAGGCGTTGTCGTCGTCCGATTCGTAGATCTGATCGCATGAAAAAGCCGAACCGCCCACACCCGAATCCATATACAGACCGAATACGATATTGTCGTCGTAGTCGGTCGTACCCTCGTTGGTGATATCATAGTGCCAGAAGATCACGTTGCGGGCCTGCGGATTGGCCCACTGGAACCCGCGCACCTCGATTCGCAAACCCAACCCGTTGCGCGTCGAGTCGCGACTGTCCGGATAGAAATTCCACGCATCGTAGTAGTCATCGTCCAGGACCACGTAGCTTTCCTGGTCGGCCACGATCTGTTTGCCGAAGTAGCCGTTCCACGAGCCACTCCAGCCCGGATCGCTCGGATCGTCCAGGCGGTCGGGCCAGTAGTCGGGCCAGGTGCGGGGATCGTTGCTCATCGCAGGCGACCGGCCAGGATTCAGAGCCGGATCGGGCTGAAAATAGCCCGGACGTGGCTCAAAACGCATGACTCGATTGAAATACGGACTCGTTCCCTGCCTCTCACGGAAACCCGTCTCCATGATGTAGGCCTCGGACCCATCGACCTGCGTGATCTTGGCCAGCACGAAGGGCGTAACCCCGTCGCCGTAGTTCATGCCGCTGCCCTTGGGCACCTCGACGGAGTGGAATACACTCAGATCGACATTCCCCGGATCGCGCGGATAGTCGCCGACCATTCCGTAATTCCAGAACAGGGTTCGCATGTTGTTCGCATCGTGCTGCCCCGCGCGCTCGGCATCCTCGCGACCCCGCTGATCCTGGGGCACCGGGGTGATGACATCGCCGATCGCCACCGCAGCCGGCAGAATCAATGCGGCCACCAACCCCAGACTGATCCAGGTGATTCCTCGACCCCGGTTCGTTGGCCTTTCGCAATTCGACACGTTTCGGGCTCTCCTCGTGCAGGTGTGATTCCGATCCATCACCAACCCCCTCCCCATCCCCAGCGCATGCCGAACTCGACACGCCGCGGCGAATACAACAGGGTCGGATTATTCAGGCTGACCAGTTCGCCCGGGCTCGGATTGCGAGCGTAGTACGGACTGCCCGTCGTCGCGTAGACCGGGCCATTGAAGTACCGGGTATCGAAAAGATTGAACACACGCAGGAAGAGCCCGGTGCGTCCGCTCTCGCCGAAGAATTTTTCGGCACGCAGGTCGACCAGGAAAGCCGCCGGCTTGCGGCCCGAGTTCGTGGAGGATCCGAATCCGAAGGCGTTCTCGGTCGTGGGTGTGTAGCGCATTCCGCTGGCAACCTTGGCCACCACGGAGGCCCGATAGTTGCCCGGGCGGTAGATTGATGTGGCGAGATTCACGGTGTGCCGCTGATCCCACTCGAAAGGCACCAGGCGCGGACGCGGGTCCTCGCCCGCCGCCGCCCGGTTCGCGGTCTCGCTCGGGTCACTGGCATTGCCCAGGGCCTGCTGCCAAGTGTAATCCAGCGACACACTGAACGGGCCCACCGCGCGGTGATCGATCGCCAGGGTCGCGCCCGTGGCGCTGCCGAAGTCCACGTTCGTCAGTCGCGTATACTCGGCGCCGGTGTAGGTCGAGATGAACTCGACGCCCAGCAGATCGCGAATGTCCTTGTAATAGACCGTCAATTCGAAACCCAGGTCCGAGCTGATCGCCTGCTTGTAGCCCAACTCGTACTGAACCGTGGTCTCGGGAGCCAGATCGGGGTTGCCCATCACACCGTACGAAACGGTTCCGGCCTGCAGGCGCTCAAGAATATCGTAGTCCGAGTTGGTGAACATCGTCGAGACCGAGGGGAACTGGCGGAAGTGGCCGTAGGCCACGTGGATCGCTGCACTCTCGTTCACGGGAAAAGCAACTCCCAGCCGCGGAGAAACCGATGTCTTGGCGGTTGTATCGACCGGCAGCGATTCGGGGGCGCCCTCGATCGCGTTCGCCGGATTGGCCAGATCGCCGGGAACGGTCGAGCGCGCATCGAAGTAGTCCATGCGGGCACCCAGGCGCACGATCAGGTCCTCGTTCTCGAATTGGTTCTGCACATAGGCCGCACCCATGACCGGATGCCGTGTCAGCGGACCAGGGTAATCGGGCGGCTCGTTGATGTGCCGCACCAACTGTCCCTCGCCGTAGGTGAAATACATATCGTTGCCGAACTCGACGCGCGGCAAGCTGACCTCGAAACCCGTCTTGACCTGATTTTCGAGGTTGAGTTGACTGACGATCGAACCCTTGTAGATCATCGTGTTCGTCGTCTGCCGGTAGTGGTTCGTCTGGACACCCTGGAAGAAATAGTCGCCGTTGGTACCCGTGTTGTTCAACTGCAGCGGATCGTCGTAGCGCGAATCGTACGGATCCTCGTACAGGTAGTCACGATAGCGGTAGTAGTTGTGGCGGAAGCTGAAATCCAGGAACGTCTCGTCGCCGAGGACCTGGCTCCAGTCCAACCCATGCGAGATCGACATCGCGCGCTGGATTGAGAGTCCATCGGGCAGGTAGCGATACGCGTAGGAATTCGGCCGGCTTTCGCGGGTGTTGAAGATCATCTGATAGCTGAGCTGGGCGCTCTCGAACGTACTATTGGACAGCTTTGCGACTCCCGACCATTCCCGCGAATAACCGAGCGCGAACTCTTCTCCATCGCCGGTACCGACAACGCTGCCGGTCGAGTCTGCCAGGTCCGTCGGTAGATATCGACGCTCGGCATAGACGTAGTCATCGAAACTGTAGTAGCGGCCACTGAAAAGGAAACGCGTCGAAGGCAGCACCAGCGGCCCGCCGAGCGAAACCTGATAGCTCTGGGTTCCGGTCAGATGAGGAGTATCGTCGTCCGTACGCCGGGCCTCCTGGCGACCGGGAAACAAGAACCCACCGGTATAGATCTCGGCGTCCGCCTCCAGTTCCTCGCTGCCCTGCTTGAGGACGGCGTTGACCACACCGCTCATCGCCTGGCCATACTCGGCATCGAAGGTGCCACTGATCACCTGGACTTCCTGCAGCAGCGAGCGGTCGATCGACAGGCTGGACGTGTTGTCGAACGCGTTGTTCACACTCACGCCGTCCACCTGGTACTGCACCTCGCCCTTGCGTCCGCCGCGAAAGTGTCCATCCACCACGCCGGCTTGCAGATTGACGACGTCCTCCAGGCTTTGCACCGGGAGATCCGCAATCTCCTCGGCCGTCAGGGTGGATTGCGAACTGGTGATCTTCAGGTCCACGGGCGACCGCTTGGCGACGACGACGACCTCTTCGACTTCCAGGGAAGGGTCGCCGATCTCCAGCTCGATCGTCGTGCTGCGGTCCGCTGAAACGATCACTTCTTCCATCAAATAGGGCTGATAGCCTGCGGCGCCGGCGCGGACCGCGTATGTACCGGAGGGGATATTCAGGAGAACGAAGCCGCCGTTCATATCGCTCGTGGCCGCGAATCGCGTATCGACAACCTCGACCGTCGCTCCCGGTACCGGAAGCCCGAGCGAATCGGTCACGCGGCCGACAATGGTCCCGGTCGTCCCCGCCCAGGCGAAACACGGTAGCAGGCACGCGATCAGCAGGCACCCGAGCGACCAGGCGGCCAGCGGTTTTCTCATTTGCGGTACCAGGGTCCTTGCCTCCGGTCTGGAATCCTCGTTCCCAGCGGTGGGCTCATCGATGGAGCCCACCCGAACCTCATCCGTATTTATCTCACCAGGACCGACTTGCCGGTCATCACGGCCCGCTCGATTCCCGTCACCGGGTCGAGCAGCTGTAGGCGGTACAGGTAGATGCCCGCTGCCGGGCGCTTCACCGCGAACAGGGGCACACGATTCTCTCCTTCGTCCATGGATCCGAACGAGTGGCGCTCGATCAGGCGGCCGCGCACATCGTAGACCTGCAACGCCACCAGATTCTGATCCGGCATCGCGAAACGGATGTAGGGGCGCGACGAAGGCGAACTCGAGCCCAACAGGCGACCGTATTCACTCAACCCAACGATCGGTCCGCCAACCGCCGATGCCCCCGGCTGCAAGTAGCCCCAAACCGGGCAGCAGGTGCCCGGGAACTCCCGGTACCACCAGGTACGGGTGCCATAGCTATCGGAAGTCGGAATGAAGGAGTCGCCGTCCAGGTGGACGACACCGAAGAAGATCGCGCCATCGCCCAGTCCGGCCGGATAGCCGAGGGCTTTCAGATCAATCGCCATCTCTGCCGTGTAGCCTGTGTCCGACTGCTGGCCGAGCGTATCGACAGTGGTTCCTGCCATCAGCGAAACCGCGACTTCCGCGTCATTGGTCGTCACCAGACTCAAAAGATCGTCCTGAGGCAGGGCGCTGCCGTCGGCGTCGACCTGGAAGGAGAGACGTTTGACCAGAAGGGTGTTGTCCGAGCCGAGATTCGCACGGTCCTCCATCGTCACGATGAACCCATCCCAACGGTCCAGGCTGGGGTGGTACTGCACCACCTGATCGCGGGCTTCAAAGCCCATGTAGAGCATGTCGCCGTCGTGGAAGACCTTCACCGTCGCATCGGCCGGATCGAGCACGAAGGCTTCACCGCCGTTGACTGTCGCCTGGAACTGGCCGGACCGGTAGGCGCCGATGCCATCATAGGACTCGCGCAGCGCATCGTCCCCCCAGCGGATGTCGAAGCTGTAGATATTCGGGGAACTCCAGGCGCCCTCGTCCAGCGTGCCGTCGATGACGGGCGCTTCGTTGATCGAGGGAACCACCAGTTCGGCAGCAATCTGCGGTGCCGGGCCGCTGGCCGTCGTCACATCGGGCCGCGCGTGGATGCGCACTTCGCTGTACCAGGACGTGTTTCCCCACGGGCCCTGCCACCAGACGCGGTTCGCGCTGAAGCTGGTGACGCTGATCGGCCAATACCAATCGCAGTCGTACACCGAGATGTTCCACTCGACAATGTCACCGTCGACCTGCGTCACATCGTAGCCCATCACATCCAGGTCGAAACGCATTTCGATCGTGTATCCATTGTCAGGCACATCGTCATTGTTGGTCGTGCCATCAACGACCGTGACCGCATCCCAGGCCGCGATCTGTTCCGGAGTGCGCGGCGAGCCGTGGGGCAGTTCAGCCCAGGAGCCGATGAAGCCCGGCATGGTTCCTTCAGGCTGCGGATCGGTCAGTTCGTCGTGCCACCAGGTGTACATGTACTCGGACTGGGGCTTGGGATAGCCTTCCACCGAGTGGTCCTTCATACCCATCAGCAGCCCATCGAAGCGATTGAATTCGATACTGCCGCCAATCGACTCGTCCTGGACGATAGCTGCCATATAGAGTTGATTCCCATGCACCAGGAATTTTATGGTCGCGTGGGTCGGATCGATGGGCTGCCAACCGGCCTCGGTCTTCCATCCGCTGCCCGGCATCCCGGAGTCGATCCCGTACTCGATGATCTGGGAGTCGGCGACCGCCCACCCCGGTTCGTCCAGTACACCATCCAGCACAATCGGCGCCAGCGCCGTTCGGGCCCAAATCGCATCTTCGCGCGCGTCCTGGGCCCCGGCTGGGACTACCAGGGTGCAGGCCGCCCACAGCAGCAGTGTCATGATCGTGATCGTCGTCTTCATGGCTGTCACCTCTCGCTCCGTGCCCTCAACTAGTTCGAATTCGATTTGTGGCCGGCGCGCAGTGCCTCTACTGCGCTACACGACTCGCGGATCTTCAAAGCGGCCGGAATGACCCTCCGGATCTGCGCCGATTCTTCGCTCGCACGCAGGACGTCCAACATCATGCGGACCGCTTCGCGGCCCAGCCCGCAGGCATCCACGTTGACCGTGGTCAATGGTGGATTCAGGTAGCCGGCCATGGCTACATTGTCGAAACCCACGACTGAAATATCCTGCGGAACACGGCACCCCGCGCGGTGCAACGCCGACTGAAGCCCAATGGCCATCGCATCGTTGGCGGCGAACACCACCGTGGGTCTCGGATGGCGAGCGAGGATGACTGTGCTGGCTTCGACGCCCGCGATCTCCCTGAAATCTCCCGGCAGTTCCAGAGCCTGGTCCGGGTCCAGTCCGGCCACCTGCAGCGACTCCCGAAATCCGCGTCGCCGCTCTTCCGCATCGACATTGCCTTCGGGGCCAGCGACAAAAGCCAGATCCCGATGGCCCAGCTCCAACAGGTATTCGACGACCCGCCGCGCACCATCGTAATTCGCTACCTCGACCGAGTGGCATCCCTCGACGGGCTGGCGTGGGTTGAGCAGTACAACCGGTACGCGGCGCCGAACGCGCTCCACCGTATCGATCGATTTCTCATCCGGGGCCAACATGATCAGGCCATCGATTCGGCCCAGCATCGCACGGCTGGCGGCCAGGACATCCGACCCACCGGAATGGGAACTGGAAAGCAGGATCTGGTACTCGTGGAGGCTCGCCTCACGATCCAGTCCACGCATGAGGTCGGAGTAGAATTCGCCGAACAGATCGGGCAGCATGATCCCGATCGTATGGGTTCGATGGGTCGACAGACTCCGGGCCGCGCTGTTGGGCCAATAGTCCAATTGCTGGGCCGATTTCAATACCCGTTCCGCGGTGTCAGCGCTAACCAGGGGGCTGTTGCTGAACACCCGGGAGACTGTTGCGGTGGATACGCCAGCGGCGCGGGCGACCTCTCGAATCGTAGCCAATGTGGGCGACTCCCCGTCCCAATCCCGCCGCCACCGCTCCTTCGCTGATCGCAGGATCTGTCGAAATCCTTATTTTAAAGAACCAGCGGAGAAATCCCTCTTCCGCTGCAGATGTAAACGGTTTCATAAAATGAAAAAGTTGTCAAGACGATCTTTGACAAAAGGAATTTTTTGCTCTATAGGATTTCCCTATGCGAGTCTGGAAGCTGTCCCGATCGAGCACAGGTTGAAAGGAAACCTACATGACGAAGTCCCCCTTTCACCCCTTTCCCCTGAGGAGCGCTGCCTCCGCCAATGGCGCCATCCTCAGCAGCTCAATTGGCTCGGATCCAGAAAGTTACATCGCTGTGACTGACGGCTCCGGACTCGGATTTTCCACCGCTGGCGACCTCGCTCTGACTTGCTGGGAAGGCGCCGCAGCGACCGGCCTGCGATTCTTCATTCGCGATCTGGATCGGAGTCTGTGGTGGCCCGCCGGCAGGGCTACCAGTAGAGATTTCCAGACTCCCGACACGCGCTGGGAGCCGGGCAACTTCGTTTCCGAACAGATCGGGTGCGAACTGCGGGTCCAGCAGGAAATTTGTGTTGTTCCGGGTCGATCGGCACAACTTCACCGGATCACGATCCGGAATCTGGACACCTGCACCCGCCGACTGGACGTCACCTCGCTGGCCGAGGTGGTTCTGAATGAAAGGGCGGCCCACGCCGCCCACCCCGCATTCTCCAAGTTGTTCCTCCAATCATCGCTGCTGCCGGATCAACGGACCCTCTGCGTAGGCCGGCGCTCCCGCTCCCCGCACGAGCTGACGCCCGTACTTGTTCACTCACTGCTGGAGTCGGGGCCTGTGGAGTTCGAAACGGACCGAGCCCGCTTCTTCGGTCGCGGCCGAGCACCCGGTGATCTGCTGGCCATGACCGGTTCCAAGCCCTTGTCCGGAACGGTCGGAAACGTCCTCGATCCCGTTGTTTCGCTGCGGCGTGCCTTTGAACTGAAGCCTGGCGGATTGATCAGTTGCACGTTCCTGCTGGGAGCCGCAACCGACCCGGATGAAATTCCCGAACTCATCAGTGCCCTGACCGGCCCAGAAGAAGTCGATCGCGCATTCAGGAGCGCAAGCGCATGCGCCGAGCAACGCATGGCCGGAATCGGAATTTCGGTTGATGAGCAGCAAGCGGCCGAAGAACTCGCCGGTGCCGTCCTTCGGCGTGAGCAAAGCCTGCGTCGGCAGATGCCGGAACTTGAGGTCGGAACCTTCGATCCGCAACGACTGGCCGAATGGGCGATCGACCGACGATATCCGCTCGTCGTGGTGGAGGCGGAACCAGAGGCGGTTTCGCTGCTGGAGAAACTACATCGTTCCTGGCAGTCGCTCGGATTGCCGATCCAGTTGACCATCATCGACGATGATTGTCCGAATTCCGGGGCAGCCCCCGCTCAGAACGTCGTGCGCCTGAGCGGACTCGCCTCCGGCGACCGGAACCTGCTTCGCCTGGCGGCCGATCTGTACCTCGATGGCAAGCACCCGCTCGAGTCGATCCAGTGGCCGGCCCCCAACCTCGTGGCGCCGATCGAGATGCGGGATGAAACGAAGACCACTGAACCGAAGTTGAGCGATGAGATCGAGTTCCACAACGGTTGGGGCGGGTTCACTGGGAATGGGTGCGAGTATGCCATCGAAGTGCCTTCCGCCGGTTGCGGTGTGCACCTGCCGCCGCGCCCGTGGACGAATGTGATGGCCAACGACCGATTCGGGTGCCTGGTCAGTGAAACCGGCGCGGGCACGACCTGGTTCGGAAACAGCCGCGAAAACCGACTCACCCCCTGGCCGAACGATCCATTGCTCGACCCGCACGGCGAGGCACTGTTCCTGCGCGACGAAACCACTGGCGGCCAATTTTCCTGCCAGCCCGGGCCCGCTCCCGGAGGCGGTGACTACCAGGTACGGCACGGCCAGGGCTACACTCGCTGGCAGCGAGAGGGTAATGGCCTGGAGGTCCAGACTCTCACCTGTGTTGACCGGACCCGCCCCGTGCGTCTGACCCGAATCCGGGTAACCAACCCGGGTCAGCAACGACGCGATCTATCCCTCATTTCAGTCCACCAACTCGTCCTGGGCGAATCCGTCGCCAACGACGCACGCTACGTCGTCACCGAATTCGATGGCAACACCAATGCATTGCTCGCCCGCAGTTGCCGTACCAGCCCGTTCCAGGGTGCGGTGGCCGCCGCAACCCTGGTTGCGGAACAGAAACTCAATTCGTTCACCTACACCGGCGACGCGACCTGCTTCACCGGCGGCGCCGGTACACCAATCGACTGCACACCCAACGCAGGTCCTCTGGACGGACGCACCGGTGCGGGCCTCGATCCGTGCCTCGCCCTCCAGACCGAATTCCAGTTGGAGCCGCAACAAACGCAGGAGTTTTGGGTTCTGCTGGCTGCGGAAGAGAATCGCGACCGGGTCTGCGAACTGATCCAGGAATTCACTCGCCCCGGCGCCTGCGATGAAGCGTGGCGATCGACACGCGATACGTGGCGTGACCAGTTGGACCGAATCCAGATCCAAACTCCGGTCCGCGAATTGGACCTGATGGTCAACGGTTGGCTCGGGTACCAGACGCTCGCGTGTCGCTTGCACGGGCGATCGGCCTTGTACCAGTCGGGTGGAGCCTACGGCTATCGCGATCAATTGCAGGATTCCCTGTCGCTACTGCCACTGTGGCCCAAGCTCGTGCGCGATCAGATCCTCTTGCACGCCGGACACCAGTTCGTCGAGGGCGATGTATTGCACTGGTGGCATCCACCGCTGGACCGCGGAATTCGCACCCGCTTCGCCGACGACCTGCTCTGGCTCCCATGGGCGACCGCCGAATACGTCTCTGCCACTGGCGACCGGGAGATCCTGGAAGAAGTGCGCCCCTACCTGACGGCGGCGCAACTGGAGGAAGGCCAGGACGAGGTTTTCCTGCAGGCGCAGCCGTCCGGCGAGAGCGGCACCCTGTACGACCACTGCTGCCGGGCCCTGGATCGATCCCTGGTTCGCGGCGCTCACGGCTTGCCGCTATTCGGCACCGGCGACTGGAACGACGGTATGAACCGCGTCGGACGTGAAGGGCGCGGCGAAAGCGTGTGGATGGGCTTCTTCCTGGTCAAGATCATCGACGGCTTTCTGCCGTTCTGCCTGGACCGTGGACAATCCGAACGGGCAGATCGGTACCGCACCTATCGCGACGAGATGATTCACACACTCAACGACACCGGGTGGGACGGCGACTGGTATCGTCGCGGTTACTATGACAATGGCGCACCGCTCGGTTCGTGGGAGAATAAGGAGTGCGCCATCGATGCCCTGGCACAGTCCTGGTCGGTCCTGTCCGGTGCCGCATCACCACGGCGAGCAGCCCAGGTCATGGATGCCGTACAGAAGCATCTGATCGACGAGAAGAACGGCTTGGTCCGACTGCTGACGCCGCCATTCATCGACACGCCGCATGACCCGGGTTACATCAAGGGCTACGTGGCCGGTGTGCGCGAGAATGGAGGGCAGTATACCCACGCAGCGCTCTGGGCGGTGCGTGCCATGGCCGAGTTGGGCCGCCGCAACGTCGCAGCACGATTGCTGACCATGATCAATCCGGTGCGCCATACCCGCGATGCCGAAGCCGTCGAGCGGTATCAGGTCGAACCGTACGTCGTTGCCGCCGATGTCTACGGCGCCGAGCCCCATATCGGACGCGGCGGATGGACCTGGTATACCGGTTCTTCGGGCTGGATGCTCCGCGTTGCGCTCGAATCAATCCTCGGCCTGCGTCAAGAGGGTGACGAACTCGTCGTGGCCCCCTGCGTGCCGGACGACTGGCCGAGCTATTCGATCACATGGCGAGTTCCCGGGCTGCTGTCGACTCCCGATCGCGAGGTCGGCACACGACCGGAGACTCGGTACGACATCGAAGTCATCAATCCCCAACTCTGCTCCGCACGAGTGATCTCGATCGAATGGGACAGTCAAGTACTGCCCCCCCCCCATGGACCAGCGCGCCTACCCCTGGTGCGCGACGGACGCATCCACCAAGCCCGAATCACGCTGGGACCCGAGGAGTCACCATGAGCGGCAGTTCCTTTCCGAACGACTTCCTGTGGGGCGCCGCCACGTCCTCGTATCAGATCGAGGGTTCGCCGTTGAGCGACGGTGCAGGCCCGAGCAATTGGCATCTTTTCTCGCAGCAGCCAGGACGAATCGCCGGCGGGGATACCGGCGATGTCGCCTGCGACCATTATCAGCGCTGGCGCGAGGACATCGGGTACATGCAGAAGCTCGGATTGAACGCCTACCGATTCAGCCTCGCCTGGAACCGGATCCAGCCCGAGGGGACGGGTGCCATCAATGAGCACGGACTCGATTTCTACGAGCGCCTGGTCGATGGATTGCTCGCCGCCGGCATCGAGCCGGTGCCTACTCTCTATCACTGGGATTTGCCGGCGAAGCTGGACGAACAGGGCGGCTGGGCGAATCGCGACAGCGCGGACTGGTTCGCCGACTACGCCGAGATCGTCTGGCGCCGACTGGCTGATCGAGTAGGGCGCTGGACCACGCTGAATGAACCCTGGGTCATCGTCGACGCCGGCTACGTGCACGGCGTCCATGCCCCCGGGAAGCAGGACCTTTCGCTGGCGCCTCTGGCCAGCCACAATCTGTTGCGCGCCCACGGCGAGGCCGTCCGGCGCTACCGCTCCCTGTCCGACGGTCAGATCGGAATCGTGGTGAACATCGAGCCCAAGGATGCGGCCAGCGACACGCCGGAAGATCTACACGCAACCCGCCTGGCAGAGGCGTACATGAATCGGCAATACCTGGACCCGCTACTGCGAGGCTCTTACCCGACCGAAATGCCTGAGATCTTCGGTGAGAATTGGCCCCGGTTTGATGACGAGGATTTTTCACTGATCGCTCAGCCCCTCGATTTCATCGGCTTGAACTATTACACGCGCTCAGTGAACCGAGCTGAAACGCAGGCCAGCCCCGTGCCGGCGGCACAGGTGCGCCAACCCGGCGCGGAATACACAGAACTGGGCTGGGAGGTCCGGGCGGAGAGTCTGCTTCAAACTCTGGTCTGGATGAAACAGAGGTACGGAAACCCAGCGATCTACATCACCGAGAATGGGGCCGCCTTCGACGATCCCGCGCCCGACTCCGATGGACGTGTGCGCGATGACCGGCGCGCAGCTTATCTACTCGAACATCTGCGCGCTTCGCGTGAAGCGATCGCTCAAGGAGTGGACCTGCGGGGATACTTCGTCTGGTCCCTGCTGGACAACCTGGAATGGGCCTGCGGCTTCAGCAAGCGAATGGGTCTGATCCGCGTGAACTTCGAAACGCAGGAACGAACGATCAAAGACAGCGGTCATTTGTACCGAGAGATCATCGAATCGGCGGGCGGCCGCCTCGACCAGGAGGGGTAACATCATGCGCTCCATGGCGATATTATTCTTTTTCATGGGGTTGATGGGCCCATCCGCCGTGACCGCGACAGAAAACACCTACTCCCCTGCCTTCCCGGATCCGGAGCGATTCGCGGGCGACATTGCAGCCTTCGTAGCCGCCGACTCCACCGACTTTCCGGCCGCCGGCGGCTTGCTCTGCATCGGTAGCTCCAGCATGCGGATGTGGCATCCGCGCATCGCGCAGGACCTCGCTCCGCGCCGCGTCATACCGCGCGGGTTCGGGGGTAGCACGATCTACGACGTGATGTACTACTGCGACCAGATCGTCCTGCCCTACCGCCCTGCTGCGATCCTGCTGTACGAGGGCGACAACGACATCGACTTCGGTGTGACACCGAATGATTTCATCAACGCATTCGACGACTTCGTGCGGCTCGTCCGCACCGAACTGCCCCACGTGCATTTCTATGTGATGTCGATCAAACCGGGCGGCCTGCGGTGGGCGAAATGGCCGGCGATGCTCGAGGCGAACAAACTGCTGGCAGAGCGCTGTTCAGCCGATCCACTGATGGACTATATCGAGGTCGGCCTGCCCCTACTGGGCGAAGACGGGCTACCGGACGACTCCTTCTTTCTGCCCGATCGTTTGCACCTCAATGACAAGGGCTACGACGTGTGGGCGAAAGCCGTGAATGCCGTGGTGCCGCGGGATTGATTCCCTAGCGGGACGGCCAGAGCAACTGGGCCGGCACACGATCGACTCGAATGCGACCGGCATCGTCCAGCGAGGCGGGTTTTCCGTTCAACAGCACCCCAACGGGCCGAATCGGCGCGTCGATGCGCAATCCTCCCGGTGGCTGAACACCAGCATCGATCTGCATGCGGACACCCTCCGGGCACTTCCAGATCCGGTACCCCAACGTCCCCCAGGGCGTGGGTAGGCCATCGACGCGAAATCCCTCCCCTTCCAGCCATGCCGCGGGCAGACCCGCGGCCAGAACCAGTGCCGTTGCCGTATCGCCGGCATCGCGATCCTCATAGACCAACAGATCCAGGAAACTTCGAACGTAGTCCGATCCGACCCAGGTGTGGGGCATGTCTCCGACAAACCAGGCCCGCGTGGTATCCGAGGCCACGACTTCCGGCCACTGTCGCCACCCGCTGGGGACGCGGTGTGCCAGAAAGAATTCCAAAGCTTCGTACGCGCGTTCGCGCCAACCCAGGCGCACAAAGGTACCGATCGTACGGATCTCATACGGTGTAAATGCCCGCCAGGGATCGCCATCGCGACGACCGGCAAAGAACTCCCAATAGCGTTCGAAGGTTGCTTGCAACGATCCTTCGGGCAGCAGGTTGCCAGCTGCAGCGGGATCCAGCGCCACGGTGGTGGAGGTTGCATCGAAATCACCCAGGTCGGCGCAACCGGGCACGTAGTCGATGTCATGGAACATCAGCGAAGCCTCCAGCGAGGCCGACAGATCAGCCGCGAACCGG
This sequence comes from Candidatus Krumholzibacteriia bacterium, assembly GCA_024762975.1. Taxonomy (GTDB): domain Bacteria; phylum Krumholzibacteriota; class Krumholzibacteriia; order LZORAL124-64-63; family LZORAL124-64-63; genus JANTGJ01. Next base: position 9,504 of record JANTGJ010000012.1, on the reverse strand, counting down.
TCACGAATCGCCATCAAACCGGCAGTGGGTTTTCCCAGCCGTTCGGCCAGTTGGACCGCATCTTTGAACCCGCGCAGCGCGAAGAAGTCATCCCAATACGAGTGCATCGGTTTGGCCGCGTAGCCTTCATGACTGATCGATGGTGGCAGGATCCCGTAAAAGCGGCGCTGGTCCGGTGTCGCGTACCCGGCAGACCGCCGCTGCGCGAGCAGCGATTCGAGATACTCCACGCCCCGCACCACGCGCGGCCACATCTGTTCCGCGACCGCCAGGTCACCGGTATACCTCAGGTATTCCCTCACCAGGTAGATGAACTGGCCAGTCGAGTCGTGCTCCGGCACCGGGTCGGCGCCGCGCCAGTCCACGACACAGGGAATTTTGCCATTCTCATACTGATGTGGCGCATACCACAGCAGGAAGTCTCGCGCCTCCTCGAAACATCCCAGGCGCAGCAAAGCCACACTGGTCAGCGTACCGTCGCGAATCCACGAGCGCGCATAGGAGCGGGTACCCGGCTGGATGCCTGCGGCGGCCCGGTTGACCAGAATCCAACCGAGTTGCGCCTTCAGCGTCTCGATCGCCTGCCGGGCTGCGGGAGGACCCTCAATCGTCACGCGGTCGGCCTTCGTCCGCCAGTAGTCACGGGCCGCACGCTGAGCCGCGATTCCATCGATGGATTCAGCGTCGGGCGCGTTTTCATGCAAGGGCAGTACGATCTCGATCCGGCGGGACTGGCCCGGCTCCAGAGCCAAGCGATACCCCATCGCGGCCGAAGCCGCCTCGAACGGATCGTCCACCGCAGATCGCTCCGGTAAATCCCCGCGAACGAGATGTCCGACAATACTGCCACCTGCATAGGTCGAAGCTCCCCACGCGTCGGGGCGGTCCATTGCAACGACACCGGGCTTGCCGTTGACGAGTACCAGATCGCCATCCCGGGCGATCGTCGCGATCTTCGACGTTCCGCCCAGAACGTTGAGGAACTGCACCGGCGGATTGACCTGGAAAGGACGGATCGTCAGCCAGAGCATCCCCTGCAGGGGGTCCTGGCCCGTGTTTCGCACGATATAGGAGCCCATCACCGAACTGCTACCGGGCTTGCCGACTCCCGTCGCCTGCACTTCCAGGTTCCAGGGATCGACGTTCCATGTGACCACCGGCAGCGGTAAATCACCATCGACCAACCGTGTCGTTTTCACCGCATCGTTCCACGTCAATAGCCGGTCGCCGGACTCCAGAAAGGGTTCGATCGTAAAACCGCCCGGTCCGGCTTCCAACGCGCCGTCCGCGCCCAACAACCCTTCCCGGGTATCGCCATCAACACCAACCACTGTCCAGGCAGTCGGCTCATCCAGGAAGCCGCGCGGATACAGCCCGCGCTCGGCGCGACGAGCCAGATTCATGAAGAATGCTTCCCGCGTCGCAGCGTACTCGAGCGGCTGCAGACGAATCTCGGCCAGACCGACGGTGGCCGGAATCGCAACACGCAGGACCTCCGCCTCGGACTCGGGCAAATACAGATCGTCCACGCCGCCATTGCCTCCCTGCACGGAAACCAGCCGCTGCGACTTGCCCTCCAGGAAACCATCGACCGTGTACCGGGATGCGCCGCGATCGGCTTCCCAGTCGAGGGTCAGGGCTCCGAATTCGCGGGCCCCGCGCAAATCCAATTCGAACCACGGCTGCAGATCATCGGACGCCGGCCGCCAACTCGTGCCCGGATCCCCGTCCAATGCCCGCGCTGCTTCGTACCCCGGTGCGAAACTGCTCGCACGAGCGACCGGGACCGGCGGCGGTCCCGACTCGACCGGCAGTTCGATCAATTCCAGATCGTCAATCCATACTGTGCCTTCGCCTCCGCTGCCGGCGGTGATCGCAAACTCGATTGCCGCGACATGCGTCAGCTCGCCTCCGCCGGCCGGTCCCCAGGCAAACTTGATCTGCCGCTTCTTGATGCGCACCGTCTCCCACGTGGTCGGCCACTCCAGATTGCGCTTCACGTGCCACCACACGTTCTCACCGCTGGCGTCTACCAGTTTGAACTCGAGATCATTCACGGGTGCATCGCCGCGCAGACGAAACCGGAAGGCATAGTTCTCCGGCAGTTCGAGATCCACCTCACGACGCGCGATCGCATAGCCGCCGGCGGAAAACCGGAAGTCCAGACGCAGGGCACCGCTCTGCTCCTGTAGCGCCAACTCGACGCCGTCGGCCGGATGGGCCGACCACTGGGCCGGATCTTCCATGGTCCGCGATGCTCCAGCACACCCCATGAGTCCGACTACTGCGACAGTCCACATCACCCACAACCGCCTCATCCCTTGACTCCCCCGGACATGATGCCCTGTACGTAGATGCGTTGAAAAATCAGGAACACGACCAGCGCCGGCAGGATGGTCAGCAGGGAACCGGCCATCATCAACTCGGTGTCCTGAACGTGTTCTCCCACGAGGTTGGCAAGCGCCACCGGCAGCGTGTACATCGAACTATCGGACAGCACGATCAGCGGCCACATGAAATCGTTCCAGGCGCTCAGGAAAGTGAATGCGGCCATCGTCACCAGGATCGGCTTGATCACCGGCAAGGCCACGAGGCGGAATACAGCGAACTCGCCAGCACCCTCGATGCGAGCGGCGTCCAGCAATTCGTCCGGAACGCTGAGGGCGTATTGCCGGATCAGGAAAATGCCGAAGATGCTGGCCAGGTAGGGCACCAGTACGCCGGCATAGGTGTTGACCAACCCCAGTTCGCGCAGCAGCAGAAATAGCGGTAGCATACCGACCTGTGCGGGCACGACCAGGGCCGCAGCCAGCGACTTGAAGAGCCGCTCGCGTCCCGGGAAGGGCAACTTGGCGAACGCATAGCCCGCCATCGAGTTGACCAGCACCGAGAGCAGCGTCGCCAGCGTAGTGACGATCGCGCTGTTGGCCAGATTGCGCAGGAAATCCAGGCGCGTGAACAGGGCCCGAAAATGCTCGAGTGTCGGATCAGCAGGCACCAGGTGCGGTGGCAGCGAGTTTGCCTCTCCCGGTTGCATGAACGCGGCAGCGACCATCCAACCCAGGGGCAGCAATGTAACCAACGCCCCGACGAACAGCACCAGATGCAGTAGCGCGGATCTCGGTCGGAACCGCATCATGCTTCCCTCCGGTCCAGGCGCAACTGGATCAGCGTACCGATCAGGGTGATCACCAGCAGCAGTACCGCAACCGCAGAAGCCATCCCCATGCGCCACCAGCGGAAGCCCTCTTCGTACATAAAGAGCACCAGGCTGCGGGTTGCGCCCAACGGCCCCCCCTGAGTCATCACGTAGGGTTCGGCGAATACCTGGAAGTAGCCGATCATCGTCGTGACCGAAACAAACAGGAAGGTCGGTGCCAGTCCCGGCAGGGTGATGTGACGAAAACGGCGCCAGGGACCGGCTCCGTCGATCGAGGCCGCCTCGTACAATTCGCGCGGAATGACCTGCAGACCGGCCAGCAGGATCAGCATGTTGTAGCCGAAGTTCTTCCAGACGGCGAGCAGGATGATGGCCGGCATCGCCCAGTTCGGATCGCCCAACCAGTCGATCGGATCGACTCCGATCTGACCCAGCAGAAAATTCAGCAGCCCATACCGCGGGTGATAGAGATATCGCCAAACGATGGCCACCGAGACCAGGGTCGTGACCACCGGAGCAAAGTAGACGGTGCGCAACAGCCCGCGCAGGCGCACGGCCTTTTCATTCAGCAGCAAGGCTGCCGCCAACGAGACCGCCAGCGACAACGGGCCGCCGATGAGTACGAACTGCAGCGTGTTGCCCACCGCGCGCCAGAAAGTCCCGTCACTCAGCAGATGGGCATAGTTCTTCAACCCGACGAATCGGGCGACGGACGGATCTCCGACGGCATAGATGTCGAAATCGGTCAAACTGAGCAACAGCCCCGCCGCGACCGGCAAAACAAAGAATAGCGCCAGCAACACCAGCGCAGGAGTCAGAAACCACCAGGCGGCGCGGGCCTTTTTGCGAGCCAAACCACTACTCACGGCGTTTCCTCTTCGCGTTGCTGCATCAGCCAGCGGCGCTTGGCCAGCATCCGGTCGACGTCCTGATCCAGTTCCGCCAGCACTTTGTCCACGTCGTTAGCGCCATGGATCGCCTGCTCGGCAGCTTCCCATACGCGGTTGGCCACCTGCTCCCACTCGGGAATCTTGGGGGTCGGCACGACTCGCTCTAGTTGCTGGGCGAATGCGCGAGCCTGCGGGTCATTGGCCAGGACCGGATCATTCCACGCGGAACGATGCGCCGGCAGGTCACCCGTGAGCTCGAAAAAGCGCACTTGCTGTTCCGGCTGTGACAGAAACTCGATTAATCGCCATGCCGCTTGCTGATGCTCGGAGCTTCGGAAAACTACCAAGCTGGATCCACCGGCCAACGAAAGGCCCGGTCCCTCCTGGCCATCCGGTGCCGGCAACGGCGCGGTCGACCATTCCTGCTGCAGTTCGGCCGGCAGCCTGCGACGAAATTCACCCAGATTCCACGGTCCGGAGATATACATCGCAAACGTGCCACGCTCGAATTCCTGGTAGAGGTTGGCTACCTCGTTGTTCGCCACCGGCGGCGCCAGTCCATCGCGAAACAGATCCAGGTAGAAGCGGAACGACTCGCGGAAAGCCGGCTGGCTGAAAACACCGCGCGTATCCCGATCGGCCAACAGCGACGAACCCACCTGCAGTCCGAAGATGACCGGCTGCGGCCACTCGTTGATGGGCAACAGAATTCCATACCGACCCGGCCCGCCCCTGTCGGTGACGGCACGCAACGCGTCCCGCCAGCCGGACCAATGGGTAGGCATCGATTCATAGCCCGCCCCACGCAGCAAATCAGTCCGGTAGAAGAGAACCCGGGTATCGACGTACCAAGGCAGACCAAAGAGTTCCCCATCCAGCACATTCGTGTCCCAAATGCCTGGAAAATGGTCGTTTGGGTCAATCTGTGGTGATTCGTCCACCAGCGCATCCAGAGGTGCCAGAGCACGCAGGGCAGCGAATTCGGGCACCCACGTATTCCCCAGTTGGGTCAGGTCGGGAGTAGCGCGCCCCACATAGGCGGTCAACAGCTTCTCGTGGGCGGCCGACCAGGGAATCTGCTGCACGTCGACGCGAATCCCCGGGTTTTGTGCTTCGAACTCGCGCGTCAACTCCTGGACCATTTCTCCTTCACGGCCCATGACCCAAAACCGGATCGTGATGGACTCACGCTCACCGTCCGCGCAGGCTCCGATGCCCAGCAACAGGCTCCCGATCACGGCCACACACAGCCCACGCCAGTCATTCGCGCGAATCACGGCTGATCCACGGCCGAGTCCAGCCAACCGCCCTGGAACCCGGCGCGCTTCAGACCTCGAACAATGTGCGGATTGGTCCTCAGCGTCTTCCAAATCAGTCCTGTTCGCCAGTTCTCGATCATGGCCACGATCGGCCCCTGGTCGATGCCCAGGTAGTCGGTGTCGTACCAACCATGGTCCGGTACCACTCGCCCATGCTGCACCGGTACATCCAAGGTGAAGGTCGGATTCAGGGCGTCCAGAAAACCGTATTCCCCATAGAGGTACTCTCCATGGTCCTCGTGCAGGGCCAGTAGCAAAGGCACGACCGCCTCGGGTGCGAAAGGCAGCGAACCGGCCGCCGCCGTGGGACTGATGGTCCCATCATCGTGGATGGCCCCCGATGCAGCACCACGTGCCCAGTAGGTCCGAAACTCCCGTTGCCGGCCGTCGATCTCGAACGTGCCGTGCACCGGTCCATCGCAGGCGGTCAGTCCCCACAGACGGTCACCGTAGCCACGCCAGGCACCGGGATTGGTCCGCGCATAGTCTCGTTGCGACAGCAGGGCACGCCGCGAGTTCTCGAAATAATCAAGATCGTGTTCGCGGCAGAATTGATCCCGGATCCCATTCAGATCGATCCAGACGTGAGTGTACTGATGGCCGAATAGCGGACCGAATGCGATCTGCTCGCGCCCCTGGAATTCCGTCCAGCGATACCCGGCCGTCCAGGCATCCCACGACTCCGGCTCCACGGGATGGGTCGGGGATGCCAGCGCCATCAGATAGACGAGCATGGCTTCGTTGTAGCCTCCCCAGTCGTACGGGAGGTGCCCGTTTTCGGGAGACCAGCCGTGGCCGATCAACGGCGCGCGCGGCGAGGCCCATTGCCAATCCACTCGCCGATACATCTGCTCGGCTATCGTCCGGATGCTGTCCTCGACCGCCGTGGTTCGATCGAAATACGACTGGCAGAACAGGGCGCCGCCCAACAGAAGCGCCGTATCGACCGTCGAAAGCTCGACGTCCCGAAATCGCAGACCCGTCTGCATATCCACGAAGTGGTAGTAGAATCCGTTCACGCCTGCAGAGTGTCGGGGGTCGTCACCCTGGGGCAATTGGTAGAGGAATCTGAGAGTTTTCAGCACCCGCCTTGCTGCCTGCTCACGGGTCACTTCACCGCGCTCTACTCCGACCGGATACGCAGTCAGTGCGAACCCCGTGGCAGCCATGCTGGCGAATGATGGACTGGGCACGCGATCGGGCGCCAGGCCGGTCACGGGATCGCACTGCTCCCAGAAGAAGCGAAAGGTGTGGTGCTGTAAACTGTCAATGAAAGCGGTTTCATTGGCAGACAAAGAAAAAGCGGCCGTCCTTTGGCTCGCCGTATCGCCGCAGCCAGCGACACCCCCGCAGAGCCAGCAAAGAGCCGATGCTGCGAGCAGACCCGGTGCTGTGAGCTGTCGAAATCGAAGCAAAGTTTTCATGGGCGGATTATGCCCGAGGGACGAGTCGAAAGCAACCGAAAAAGGCAATGCGCCGCCGCCCGGCGCCCGAACAGGACGGCCGATCGACGGCGCATCAGAATCGGATTCGGTCAGACCACCAACAACTTCATGTAATCGCCCACATCGCCCAACTCGTCGAAGCCCCAGGTCGCCTCGATGATCGCATCCTGACGCGCGGTATCCAGCACTCCATCGCAGTTGGCGCGGAACTTCGCGATCAGCTCGTCGTCGCTGAGCGGGTTCTGCGGACTGCCCTTGGCATGATCGACGGTCTCGGTAAACGTTCGCCCGTCGTTCGTCGTCAGCGTGGCAATGGCGCGCTTGGTGCCCGGGAACATGGCGTCGATCTCATCATTCGCCACGACCTCGATCTTGCCCAGCAGGGCGCGGATGCGCGGGTCAAAAAGCTTCTCGTCGCTGAACGAGTTCGGGTACACCCCGCCGTCGGCGGCCACCGCCGCCAGGCAGTACGGCAGGCTGTGGTCCGCCGTCTCCTTCGTCTGCGGGTCGTACTTTGAGGGGTCACTCAGGATATCGGCGCCCCGGGCCGTGGTCTGGATATGGATCTTGGCCAGATCCTCGGCGACCAGGCCGTTCTTCTGCATCGCCAGCAGCACCGCGGACATCGGCTGGTGCGTCAGCGCTTCGGTCGGGAAGGCCTTGTAGCCGCAGTCGTTGATCAGGAACTTCGACCCCAGACCCTCCAGCAGGATTTCGGGCTTCAGCTCGATGTTGGGCAGGACGTGTTCGAAGCCCTCCTTGCCTTCGATGACCTCGACCGGCCCCTCATAGCCCTCGGCAGCCATCAGACAGGCCAGCACACCGGCCTGCGTTGCCAGCGGGTCAGCCGTGTTCTTCATATTCGTCAGGTGGCCGGCCACGACGCCGCCCACGGTATAGTGCGAACTGCCGCTGATGCCCGCGGCGGCGACCAGCTGGTCTTCATCCAGGCCGTAGATCCTACCTGCGACGAACGGACTGACGAACTGCGTCAGGGTGGCATGATGCCAACCGATCTCGCGCACCCCCGGGAAGCAGGCCAGGCACCAGCGCAATTCCAGTTCGTAGGCGATCAGGATTGCCGTCAGGGTGTCGCGTCCGCCCTTTTTCAGGGCTTCGGCCGGGCTGATCGCGCCGAAGATGATATCCGACGGATGCGACGGGTCCTGCTCCCAGTAGATATCATTGTAATCCAGCGCACGCACCAGCAGGCTGTTCATCAGCGCGGCGTTCGCCGCGTTCGTGCGGTGTCCATTGCCGATCAGTGTGGCTTCGGCCGTCCCCCCCAGCTTCTCGGTGAAACGGTACATCGCAGCCATGTCGGGATTATTCACCGCGGCCATCGCGCAGCCGACGCTGTCCAGCAGGAATCGCTTGGCCTCCTTGACCGATTCGGCCGGAATCCGGTCATACTGCAGATCCAACGTGAAACGGGCCATTTTACGAGTGATGCTGTCCATGATTCGCCCCTTACGACCCGCGGTCGCTTGTTGATGGTTGTATCTTCATGATACGATCGCGATATGGTAAAAGATGGATCGTATTCCCGCAATGGATGTGTAGATCAGGAAAACGGAGGAACGTCATCGAAATAGGCAGGATTCACCGACCGGCGATCAACCTGGGATTTCTTCTGCTGATTGCCGCGGCCGGTTGTGGCAGCGACGACGAGTCGAACAACGGCGGTCCTACGGTCGATACGACCCGACCGCGGGTGACGGCAGTCCTGCCGGCAGCGGGTGCCACCGGCATCGCCGTGGACTCCCGAGTGACGGTCACCTTTTCCGAGGACATCGATCTGGACTCGGTCACCAGCCATTCGATCTCGCTGGATGACGGGACTCCGTTGACGGTCGCGGCCTCGAACAAGGCCGGTACCCGCGACATCGTCTTCACCCCCGCCGAGCCGCTCGACCCTTCGGCCACCTACCAGGCTACGGTCGATTCCGCGCTGGCCGACGAGGCAGGCAACACCCTGGCTGCCGACTACACCTGGAGTTTCTCGACGGCCGAGCCGCCGTTGGGATCGATCGACTTCCCTTTGCAACAAGGCAACGTATGGCTGTATGAAGGAACCTCTTCGACAACGGTCCGGACCGGAGCCGAAAGTTCGACCCGTGAGTTCGACGGTTTGCAGGTCCTCTATGCCCAGGAACCCGTGACCCACGACGGGCGCGACGGCTGGCGGATTCGCCACTTCCGGATGGATGAAAAAACGACTACCGCGAACGCCCTGGAGCAGGACTGGTTCTACCTCGCTACCGATGGACACGGCACCTACAAGGCGGATCCGGACCGGTCGGCCGGCGCCTGGGAGAATCTGACCGTCGTCGGCGCGACCACGTTCGACAACTCGGGTTTCCTGCTCGCCGGAGGCCCGGCGCACGACGATGGTACCGACCAGACGAGGGTTCGGTTCGACGGCCAGCTTGGCACCTACCCGACCGTGCGCTGTGAACATGACTACAGCCGCACCGGACAGGATGTGAACGAGGACATTCTCGAGACCCGGCGCGAGCACTACGCCGACGGTCTGGGCCTGCTGTACAGCTTCTGGGACTACCATTTCGATGACAGCGACCCGGACGGAATCGATTCCGAGATCACCGGCGCAGCCGAGTTGATCGACGAGATGAACGGCTCCCGGACTCCGTTGGTCACGACCGAACTGGAACCGAACGACGACCCCT
>JANTGJ010000011.1 GCA_024762975.1 Candidatus Krumholzibacteriia bacterium | reverse complement strand
GGCACATCGATGAGGGCCGTATCCGTGATGTTTTCGATGCACCGACGAATCTCTTCAACGGGGATTCCTCCCACAAGTCGGTTGACCTGGAGGAGGCCGACGGAATCCAGGATCTGGATTCGGCCGAGCCGACAGCCTACTGGCTGGGAAGCGATAACGATTCTTTCCGGGGCGAGGGCGGCGACCAATTCGGACCGGCCACGTACCCTTCCACCGAGACGGCGACGGGGCAGCGCACCGGCATCGCATTTACGGAATTTTCCGAGGTATTCCAGAGATATACGCCCGACACGGTCTATGTCTATTGCGGTCCCGGGGTGATCGTGCCCATGCCTGCGATCCAGTACGCCGACTCCCTCGCCTTTACCCTCTCGCACGAGAGTGCCCTGGATTCGCGACCCCAACTGGCCATGCGCCGCGACTTTGAACCGGGAGTGGATTTGCGTGGCTCGCATCTGTTGGTCGTGGACCTGGACGCCACCGGCACCAGTACCGGCTGTGATGAGGGCGGACCCGGCGAGATCGTGGTTGCTGCCCGCACGGGTGAGGTCTTCGTACTTGGCGCGGACCTGAACGAGGTGCCGGACCAGGATGGCGATCCGCTGCGGATCTCGCCGATCGCGACGGGTATGCGCCATGGCGAGGCCGTGCACTGGAATCTACCGCCCGCCGTGGGCGATCTGGATGGCGACGGCTCGCCCGAAATCATCCTGACCTCGCCCGATGCGCTTTTTGCGTTCGAAGCCGATGGCGATCCGATTCGGGACGTCGAAGCGGGAGCTTTCGGTTTTTACAAAGATCTGGGACGCTGCGAATTGCCGCCGGTGTTGGTTCCGGCGGACCGCGAAAGTGACTATTGTCCGACCGAGGCTGTGGACGCCTGCGTGGTGACCCGGGAGGGCGACGAGAGTACGATTCGATTTTTTGGTGGTCCGGACGCGGCGCAGGTCCAGAGTTACCCGCTGGGGCGGGGGGTGGTGACAGCGCCTCCAATCTTCCTGCGGGGCCGGATGCTGTTTGCATTCCGCGATACCTTGGCGGACCGATCGACCTTGAACGTGCTGCGTCTTACGATCGGTATCCCGGAAGACCCGGGAAAAATGACTTATGATCTGGGGATCGAGCCCGGTCCGTTCCCGGTATCGGTAACGCCCTTGCAGAATGGGCAACTGGCAGTACATGTGGTTGGACTCGATGGTCAAACCGAGACGTTGGTATTCGAAGACGACCTGTCGGGTCCTCCCGCGCGCTATTCCTGGCGGGAGGAACTGGTGCCCCGGACGCCCTTGTCACCGGGACAGGCTTTCGTGGGCGATGGCCGGATCGGCCGCGCCGGGCACTATGGCCATTGGAACGATGGCTGGCCGCGAAGGGTCACGGGGCCGACTCAGGTTGCAGCCGACTCGACCGCTGCCTGCCCGCTCGTCGTACGCCTGCCGGATGCCGATCTGCCGCTGTGGCAGTACTTGTTCACGGTTCGTGATGGTCGTATTTTCGCAACGGGAACCCAAGGGGAGCCGGCGCCCTACTGGCCGCTGGCCGGGCCCGCCCGAGCGGCAGCGACACCGGCGGTGGGACCGATCGGAGAGCAGGGACCGGGCGACCTCGTGGCCATCGGCACGTTTTCCCGGATTTCAGGCTGGGACGAATCTGCCGATTCCCTGGATGGCGTGGACGTCTCGTCGATCTACCTGTGGAAAGATGTGGCGGGATCCGAGCCCCTTTGGCCGATGTGGGGCGGCTCGCCATGGCGCAATGGCAACTATGATCTCGAGTCCTTCGCAGCGCCTCCGTTCGTCGTTGCCGGCAACGGCCTGGTCGAAGGCAGCCACGAATGCTATCCGAGCCCGTTGCTGACCGGCCCGCTGCATGTGCGCGGTAGCCTGCGCAGCCCGGGACAGGTTCGTGCATTCGTATACAATCTGGAGGGCGAAGAGGTGACCCGGACGGAATGGGTCTCGGTTTCGGCGCCGGACCCTTTCACGATCGAAGTGCCGGTTGACGGTGCTGTGACGGGTGTCTATCTCTCGCGACTGGAAGTCTTGATGCAGGATGGCGGCACGGAGTCGAGCGTGCTGCAGTTCGCTATCGTACATTGATCGGGGCGCCCGGCGTGGGCGAAACCGCTGATAAGAACGGAAAGGGATTCCATGGTGCGCATGATCCGAAAAAACAGCCACTGGCTCCTCGTCGTGGCCGCAGTTCTTGCCGTGACAGCCGGAGTGGCACAGGCGGGCAATCCGGGCGAGGCCGGGGTTCTGTCCCTGCGGATGGGTATTGGCGCGCGAGAGACCGGAATGGGGGACGCGGCGGTGGCCACGAGCAGCGGCGCCTCGGCCGTCTTCTGGAATCCTGCGAACAATGTATTCGAGGACTTCGAAACGACCCTCGTATTGCAGCACCACCGCTACCTGGGGCTCTTCAACCAGGAAGCCGCGGCCCTGGCGCACCGGGTGGGTGATGGCGTGATCGGTGTGATGTTCATGGGATTCTATTCGGATGAAATTCTGCGTACGAGCGGAATTCCCGTGGGTGCCTATGAGGGAACTTTCAAACCCTACGATGTGGCTTTCGGGCTTTCCTATGCTCATCCGCTGGGTGAACGTTTCGCCTTGGGTGTCAATGCGAAGATGATCTACGAGCGGATCGACATCTATTCCGATACGGGGCTGGCGGCGGATCTATTCATTGCCCATGAGGCTCTCATTCCCGGGCTGCGGTTCGCCGGGTCGTGGACCAATGTCGGTGGTCAGATGAATTTGTACAACGATCCGTTCGACCTGCCGACGGCCTGGAAATTCGGAGCCGCGTATATTCCGGACCGGGGACCGCTGCAGGACAAGTTGACGATTGCGGGAGATCTCTTTCTCCCGGAGGATACCAATGCGAAGGCTCACCTGGGTGTGGAGTACCGCTTGCTTCCCGTGATCGCGCTGCGTTTGGGATCGAAGATCAATTACGACCTGTACGGCTTGACCGCGGGGTTCGGTATCCAGATGTGGGAGGGTGCGACTCTCGACTACGCGTACCAGGACATGACGATCGACGGTTTTGATCAGGGCCACAAATTTGCGATGAATCTGGTCTGGTAGTCTGAATTCAGCGCGCCGGGGAGTCTTCGGGATAGCGGCAGAGGCGAAACTCTCCCTCGCGGAGCATTCCGAAGCCCAGTGGGTCGAGCCAACCGGCCAGGGCCACCATCCGGCGGGTGCCGTGTTGCAGGTCGAAACCGTGGTGGACATGTCCGATCACCATCAGGTCCCAGGGGTTTCCTGTCTCGCCGCCGGACTGGCTTTGCAGCCAGGCGGCGGCTTTTTCTTCGATTTGCGAAGCTTCCTCGCGGGTGGCGCCGCGGCTTTTGCCGCTCAGCCAGGTGCTGATGGCAAAGAGGACCTCGGGGTGAAGAGACTTGGCCAGAACTATTCCGGCGCGCGTGCGTACGATATCGCGGAAGGTGTTGTAGGCCCAGTCGTGGCCCAGCAGCCCATCGCCATGGGTCAGGCGGATGCGCAGGTCGCCCAGGGGAATCACCTGGTCGATGGGAGACACTTCGCATCCGTAGCGTTCGTGGAAGTAGTCGGCCGCCCAGATGTCATGGTTTCCGCCGACAAAATGGAGCTGCACACCGGCCGCACGGATTCGGTCCAGGCCCTGCAGCAGGCTCTCGTAGCCCTTGAGCCGGAAATGTGGGTAGTCGAACCAGAAATCGAAGATGTCGCCGAGCAGGAACAGGTGATCCACGCCGTGGGCCTCTTCCAGCAAGCGCAGGAACGACTCGAGGCGTTGCTGCTCTCCGGCCGACGGGTTCAGGTGGAAATGCGAATCGGCGATGAACAACGCCGTGGGTTGCTTCGGTGCGGACATGCGGATAGTGTGAGGGACAAAGCTCGGACTGGCAACAGGAAATCCCGGCACAGGCCGGGTGCAGGAGGATGAGATGTCGCTTTGGAATGACGTAAAAAAGAATCTGGCCGAGTTGTACTCGACGACCTCGGATAAATCGACTGAGGTCCTCAAGATCACCTCGCGCAAATACGACAAATTCGGCATCAGCCGCGAGATCGAGCGCCAATTCGGTGAACTCGGTAATTTCGTCTACACCGGCATGAAGGAGGAGCGGGAAGATTTGCTTTCCGATCCTGTCGCAAGGGAGCTGGTCGAGCGGATTGGGGCGCTGGAGGACGAATTGCGGACCAAGGACGAGGAGATTTCGGAGATCAAACGGGATTTTGCCGAGCGGGCGGCCCGTGCGGCCGAGGCGGAAGCGGCGGGTCCGGAAGAGGAAGGGCCGACTGCCGCGACCACCGATGCAGCCCCGGCGGCCACGGTGCTGACCGATCCGGTGCTGGATGCGGGGTCGGACGAATCGGCCATCCTGGTCGAACCGGTCGAAATCGAAGCCGCCGCAGAGGATCTTCCCCGGGAAGAATCATGACGTTCCGGTGACAACTTCGTGATTGACACCATCTTGGAATTCGGATACGCTGGTTTCGGATTCCTGTAAATCCTGGGTTCTTCCCCAACGAGGATCCGGGGGCGGCTCACTCCTTCACCGACCTCCCCAACGGACGGTGAGACCAAGTGAAGCTGTACGATGACAGAACGCCCATGGGGCGCATACGCAAGACCCGCTCGACTCCAGGGAGTCAAGCCGGTGTTGCGCCGTGCGCCCCTGTTCTGTTGTGGGTCGGCTGGTTGACGCTGGCACTGCTGGTTGCGATGGGGATTCCAGCAAACGCCGAGGAGCCCGCCGCATCACCCTTCGTGGAGGTCGGGCGGACCGTGCGTCCATCCGTTGTCAATATTCGGGTTGTGCGAATGATGAGTGACGCGGGGATCGGGATGAGTCCGTTGCAGGAGATGTATCGGCAGTTCTTCCCGGACCAGGCGGGCAAGGGCGGCAAGTTCGAGATCTCGCCGACCGGGTCCGGTTTCGTGGCCTCGGACAGCGGCGACGTCCTGACCAATCACCACGTGATCATGGCTGCAGATGAGATCTTCGTCCGTTTCAGTGGGGAACAACGCGAGTACCGGGCGGAACTGGTCGGCGCCGATCCCAATACCGATCTGGCCCTTCTGCAGATCGATCCGGGGGGACGTTCGCTGACACCGCTGGAATTCGCGGATTCCGATGCGGTTCAGGTGGGCCAGTGGGCCATTGCCGTGGGCAACCCTTTCGGAAATTTGGAAAGTTCCTTAACTGTGGGTGTGGTCAGCGCCAAGGGCCGCGGCGATCTGGTCATTGGAAAGATGACGCCGCGCTACCAGGATTTCATCCAGACCGACGCCTCGATCAACCACGGCAACAGCGGTGGCCCCCTGGTCGATCGGCACGGTCGGGTCATCGGCGTCAATACGGCGATCAGTGAGAAGGGGCAAGGCATCGGCTTCGCCGTGCCGAGCAATCTGGTTCGGCAGATCTACGCGCAGTTGCGCGAGAATGGCCGAGTCATCCGGGGCTATCTGGGGATCCGCACCGAAGATGTCGTGCAGATTGTCGGAGAGGAAATTCCGGGTGAGCCGGAAAAGGGGGCGCGGATCCTGGCCGTGGTGCCGGGAGCGCCCGCGGCCCAGGCCGATCTGCGGCCCGGGGACATCGTCATCGGATTCGGTGGCAAGCCGGTGAGCTCGCGCCGGCAACTGCAGTTTGCGATCGCGGCGGCCGAACCGGGTGCGGCGATCGATGTCGAGTTCGTTCGCGAGGGACGGCGCAGCGAGGTTGCGTTGACGCCGACCGAATGGAACGAAAGCCCGGACAGTGATGCGGCGCCCACCGCCGACCACTGGTTGGGAATCGAGGTCGCCGCGCTGGACGGTATCGATCCACGTGTGACGAAGTTGAAGGAAGCGATCGGCGTGTCGGCAACCACCGGCGTGTTGGTCGTGGGTGTAGATGAAGACCAGCCGGGAGCGGAAGCCGGTATCCGTCCCGGGGACGTAATCGTGTCCATCGAAGGTCGTCAGCTGACAGGCATGGCCGACTGGAACGAGGCTCGCAACCTGTTCGCGAGCGTACGCCGGGACCTGACGGTCTTGGTCAGGACCTCCGGCATGGAGAATTACGTCCGCATCCGTCCTCGGACCGCCGGGGTGGAGAACTGAGGGCATATTCCTCTCTCGAGGGAGAGGGGACGCGAATCCCGGAGAGGTCCGGGCGCCCGGAAAGCCGGGCAGACACTCCCCCAACGGAGTGTCAACCCCCACGCTGCCAAGGAGGAATCCTGTGGCTGGCAAAAAGAATTTTCTTCCGGCGATGCACGAGAAGGGCCTCGAGGTCTACTTCCGCGACATCAATCGCTATGATCTGCTGACTCGGGAAGAGGAAGTGGAATTGGCGTGTCGTATCCGCGAGGGAGACGACGAGGCGCTGAAGATCCTGGTGCGGGCAAATCTGCGCTTCGTGGTCTCGGTGGCCAAGCGGTACATCAATCAGGGACTGTTGCTGTCCGACCTGATCAACGAGGGAAACCTCGGCCTGTTGAAGGCTGCTCACCGTTTCGACGAGAAGCGGGGATTCCGGTTCATCTCGTATGCGGTCTGGTGGATTCGGCAGTCGATCATGCAGGCGCTGCTGGACAAGTCGCGCACGATTCGCCTGCCCCAGAATCAGACCGCACTGCTGATCAAGATCAGCCGTACCCGGGGGATTCTGCAGAACGAGGGAAATCCGAATCCGACGCCCGGACAGATTGCCGAGCGGTTGGATCTGGATGTGGCCGATGTCGTTCACGCAATCCGTTCGGATCGGACCGAGTTGGGTCTGGAGGACTCCGGTGCGAGCGATCAGGAGCGGCCCTTGTCCGAGGTCCTGGAGGACACTCGGCAGGAATCCCCTGACCTTCGAGTGTTGCAGCGGGGCCTGAACGAGGACGTGCGCAAGTGTCTGAGCGTGCTCACCGAGCGCGAAGCTCAGGTCATTGTCCAGTATTTTGGCCTCAGCTTCGAAGAGGCGCAGACCCTGCAAGTGATCGGCCAGCGCATGTCGTTGACGCGGGAGCGGATCCGCCAGATCAAGGAGAAAGCACTAACGAAACTGCGCAGCTCCAAGGGGCAGGCGTTGCTGTACGACTACTACTAGCAGAGAACGGTTGCGCGCGGTATCGGCCCAGGAGCGGGTCCGCGCGGCCGTTGGTGGCTCCTGCCAGCGGGCCTGGGCATCCATGGCCCGGTATTTGCTCTCCTGTGACGCATCCGGAGTTCCGGTTTCGTCGATGACGCCTTGCGTATTGACATCCCCGGAGCCTGGGATATATTGCGTGGATTCCGGAATCGGGCAATGGGCCCCGATTCCGGTCCGATCGGCTCTTGCCGAATCCTCTGGAACGTTCGCAGGGCGATGAAACTGAAGAAATCCTACACATTCCTCTATATGCCCGAAGACCACGGGGCTTCGCGACAGTTTCGCATTCCGCGTTGGGTGGTTGCCAGTTGTGTGGGCATCCTGGGTGCACTGACGCTGTGTACGGCCCTGTACGCAGTCAGTGTGCGGACCGGCAACGGCTGGTTGCCCGGGGGCTCGCACCTTCAGCGTGAAAATCGGGCGATGGCGGATCAGATCGCAACGCTCGAATCGGGCATGGGGGCGCTGCGCGGCGAGATCGATCATGTTTACGCACTGCAGCAGCTGGTGGCCGGTACCGTAAATCTCCCCGTAGCCGACCCGGAAACGTTTGCGGCCGGTATCGGTGGGCGTGGCGGGACGCTGAAACTCGACCCTGAGATCCCGTCGTTGGACCGTGTATTGGACGGCTCCGGTGGTTTCCATGAATTGGAGCAGGATCTGCAACATATGGTTCGCCAGGCGAAGATCCAGCGACGTGGTTATCAGGCGATGCTCGATACGCTGTCCGTTCGGGAAGCCGTCCGGCGAAAGGTACCGACGATCCGCCCCGTCGATACCGGCTGGGTCAGTTCCCGCTTCGGCTTGCGCGAAGACCCGTTTACGCAGCAGCAGAGATTCCACCGCGGGCTCGATTTCTCGGTTCCCACCGGAACCCCGGTTCGCGTGACGGGTGATGGCGTGGTATTCCGGGTCGAGAAACAACGCGGGCTGGGCAATGTGGTCAAGATCGACCACGGCGACGGAGTGATGACTGTCTATGCCCACCTGAGTCAGGCCCGGGTCAAAAAGGGGCAGCATGTGAGGCGCGGCGAGGTCATAGCGTTGTCGGGAAACACCGGCCGGTCGACGGCTTCGCATCTGCACTATGAGGTCCGCATCGGTGGTCGCTCGGTCAACCCGTTGCCCTACATCCTGGATGCGTTCGCGGCTCGCGACTGATCGCCTCGGAAACCATCCATTCCTCCCGGTTTTTCCCCTTCACGGCACACAAGACCTGTTGGCAATCGCCCGGGTGTGTGGTAGTTTGAACCCGGTAGGGTGTGTTTGGCTGTCGAATGGAGTCGGTGGCCGTGGACCTGCCCGCGGGACCCGTCCGATGTGGTGCAGGTCCCGGGTGGCGCGAAGGAGCGTACGGAATGCCTGGATCGTCATTGCGATTCGACCGGAGAGCCCTGCGAACTGTCGCTGGCGCCTCTTCGGTTTTTTTGATCCTGCTGGCTCTGGCCGCGACGGTCCGTGCGGCCCCCGTCCCTGAGATCCGGGGCATCCGGTATTTCATCGGACCGGACCATACGCGAATCGTGCTGGACCTGAGTGCACCGGCATCGTTCGAAGTGCGCGAGGTGCGTAATCCGGAACGTGTGGCGATCAATGTGCGCCGGGCCCGATTCCGCGATCAGGGAGCGATCTCCGTGGACGGAGATCTGGTGCGCGGGATTCGGCGCAACAGCGGGCAACGCCGAGCCCAGGTCGTTCTGGATCTGGCGAAGCGAGCGCGGCTGAAGAGCTTTTCCCTCCCGGCGGCCGATGGGCGTCCCGATCGCATCGTTGTGGATGTTTTTCCCCGCGATGCGGTGGTCGCAGCCGCCCGGGGACCGGAACCAACGCGCCGGTCCGCTCCGGAGCGCCGGCCCTTCACGGTCATTATCGATCCGGGGCATGGCGGCATCGACCCCGGGGCGATCGGCAAGGGGACGCAGGAGAAGACGATCGTTTTCGAAATTGCGCGCGAAATGGCCCGGCTCTTCAATCAACTGCCGGGGTATCGTGCCGTGTTGACTCGGGAAACGGACTACTATCCGAGTCTGGCGCGAAGGGTCGAGATCGCCCGGGAGAAGGAGGGCGACCTGTTTCTTTCGATCCACTGCAACACTCACCGTAAAGCATCGGTCTCGGGGATGGAGGTCTATTTCCTGTCCCTGCAGGGAGCCACCGACCGGGAGGCGCGCGAGTTGGCTGACCAGGAAAACGCGGCCGACCTGGTGGGCCTGGATCCACAGAAGGGTCATTCGGACCTGGTGATGAATACCTTGATGGACCTGCGAATGAGCCAGGTGCTGCATGAATCCGGTCGTCTGGCCGAGGATCTCCTGGGCACGACCCGCAGCAGCGGACTGATCGGTTGTCGTACGGTGAAACAGGCCCGGTTCCAGGTATTGCGTTCGCTGGCCATGCCCTCGGCATTGGTGGAGATCGGTTACCTGACAAACCGGGACGATCTTGCGCTGATCCGGGATGCGGCATGGAGACGGCGAATGGCCTCGAATCTGGTGCAGGGAGTCGCAAAATGGCGTCGCGACGAGGCTGCCCTGGCGTCGCTGGGCGTTCGGCCGGGGGATCGCTGGACGCGAAAATATCGCGTGGCGCGTGGCGATAGTTTGTGGAAACTGGCCCGCAGCAATGGAACGACGGTCTCGGAGATCGCCGAGCGCAACAACCTGCGTACCCAGGCGATCATGATCGGTCAGACGTTGAAATTGCCGGAGGTCTACCGAACTCCATGAACCGACTCGGACTGAAAATCAGTTGTCTTGTGGTGTCGATCGTAATCTGGGTGCAAGTGGCGGCCACCTCGGTCGTCGAACGGAATACTGCCTTGCCCCTGCGGGTGATTGGCCTGTCCGAGGGGTTGACTCTCGATGGCAGTGTCTTGCCGGACCAGGTGGACGTGACGTTGCGAGCCAGCAAGCTGACGTTTCTGTCCCACGACACCTTTCAGAATTTTGTCGGTGAGGTTCGTCTAAATTTGGCGGGTCGAGGGGCTGGCCCCGCCTATTCCTACGAGTTGACCAAGTCCGATGTCTATACCGATCAAACCGTGATCGATATCAATGGCCGCGTGCGCTTGCATGTCGATACCCTGCTGACCCGCCTGGTTCCGGTGGAGGTGGTGACCGAAGGGGTGCTACCGTCGGATGTCGCCTTCGTCGAACCGTTGCGAGTGACACCGGATTCGGTCCTGGTCTCGGGGGCTGCCCGTTTCTTTCCGGATCATACGACGGTGCGGACCGAGCCGATCGCCTTGGCCGATCTTCCGTTGGAGGGCGATTTCGCCGTGCCACTGGTTTCGCCTCATCACGATTTGAAACTGCAGTTCGGGGAAACCCGCGCGCGGGTGGCCCTGGGGAAGCTGGAGGATCGCACGCTGGCCAATATTCCGGTGATCCCGCTGGTCGATGCGGGGCTGCCCCAGGTCGGGGTATCGCCTCCCGTCGCGGACGTGATGGTCCGTGGTGTCGCCGACTCGGTGCGCGCCCTGACCGGGTCGAGATTCTCGGTTACGGTCCCGGTCGGAGATCGGCCCGAAGGCGTCTACGATCTGCCGGGGCAGGTCGATCACCCCTCCTGGTTGACCTGGACGCGACTGGACCCTCCCGTCTTCCAGGTCATCGTGGGCAATCCGCCCGTCGTCGATTCGGACGCCCCCCAGGTCAGTCCGAACGGTTCCGACGAAAGCGAGGCGATCGTTGACTGAATCCGAACGACCGACGGATGACGAGACGGAAGCCGGTACCGCCGGTGCCGAGGCCGCTGCGGACGCGGGCTCCGGTCCGCCCTTTCTGCGGGCGGGGAGTCGTATCTCTCTCTTTGCAGCCGGCGCCGTTCTGGTGCTGGCCCTGGGGGCTTTGATTTGGCCCGGTGGCGGAGACAACGCCTTTCATGGTGTCTGCCTCGTCTTCGACCCTGCCGGTAGTGGGCGAGATCTCGAGTTGTACGAACCGTTGGCAGAATTCCTTGGCGAATCGACAGGGAAGACTTTTCGATTCGAACGGGTCGGTACGGTGGAGCAATTCCGGGCGCGGGTTGCTGGTGGCGTGGATTTCGCGGTTTGTCCGGACGGACTCGGAATCGCGCTGGATGACGAACGGTTTGTGCCGCTGGTTGCCGGCCGTCGTACGGCCCCGCGGAACCTGCGGCCCCGCTGTGTCCTGGTCTATCGGCAATCGGCGGGATTTCTGGACCGGCCCTGGCAGAGTGCCCCCCGCCGCACAATTTTCGGGGATTCTCTCTCTCTGTGCGCCACCGGGATTCTGCGCACGGGGGGGGCTCGGGCGGCCCTGCCGGTCGATTGTGCGAGCGGTCCGGATCCCTACGATCATTCCGTGGCGCTTCATGCACTGCGCCTCGGATCCTTTGATTACGCTGTGGTGCGTCAGTGGGACGCCGAGCGATTCTTCGCTGAGAAATTATTGGAACCGGCTTCCTGGGGGATGGAGATCCTGACCGTGCCGGTGCCCGATCTGGTGCTTTTCGCTTCGCGCGAGGTACCGGCGCAAAAGCTGCTTGAAGTGGGCGGCGCGCTGACCCGTCTGGGTCGTACGGATGCCGAATCCGGACCTGCTGCCGCGGCCCTCGAGCGCGGCCTGCGTCGCGTCCACCTTTCGGGCTTCAATCTCCTCGTCGAGCCGGATCTGGACATGGTGCGTTCAGGTTTTCCGGCGAACTGGCCTCCGGCGGGGCAATGATCCATATTGTCGGCGGTTTGCATACCTTGGATTTCGGCTGGAAAGGGCGACATGAACATCAAGTACCGCCGCATGAAGGGCACGCGCGACATCCTGCTCGAGGAGATGGAGCGCTGGCACTGGTGTGAGGAACGTTGGCGCGAAACCCTGGCCCGTTACGGGTACGGGGAAATTCGGACGCCGATCATCGAGCCGACGGCGCTGTTTCATCGTTCGGTCGGTGAAGGTACCGATATCGTCGACAAGGAGATGTACACCTTCGAGAGCAAGGGGGGCGACAGCCTGACCCTGCGACCGGAGATGACCGCTTCGGTCGTTCGCGCCTACCTGGAGAACGGTCTGACGCGGCAGCCCGGGACGGTGAAATTTTACTACAACGGTCCGATGTTCCGGCACGATCGTCCGCAGGCGGGGCGTTATCGCCAGTTTCACCAGCTGGGCGTCGAAGCCATCGGATCTCCCAGCGCCGTGCTGGACGCGGAGGTCATCCAGACGGCGATGGCGTTGTTCGAAGCGGTCGATGCCACCGGCTTGACGGTGCATGTCAATAGTATCGGATGTCCCAGCTGCAGGCCGGCTTATGTCTCCGACTTGACCGTCTTTCTCAAGGAAAATCTGGACCGGATTCCCGAGTCGATGCAGGGACGTCTGGATATCAACCCGCTCCGCCTTTTCGACAGCAAGGATGAGGGTGTGCAGGAATTGCTGGCGGGATTCAAGCCCATTACCTCGGTCCTGTGCGAATCCTGCCGCGAGCACTACCAGCAGTTGCGCGGGACCCTGTCGGATCTGGATGTACCGCATCAGGAGGATCCGGCGTTGGTCCGGGGCCTGGACTATTACAGCCGCACCACGTTCGAGATCAAGGCCACGGCCGGTCGCAAGACCAGTAGCCTGGCCGGCGGCGGAAGATACGACCACCTGATCGAACAGTGTGGCGGGCCCGCCACGCCGGCGGTGGGTTTTTCGATCGGTATCGAGCGTACCCTGTTGCACCTGAACGACGAGGTTCTTGATCCACAACGCTCGCGACAGACGCAGGTCGATGTCTACGTGGCCTGCCGGGGCTCGGAGGCCGAGCGGTACGGGCTGGTCGAAGCGGATCTGTTGCGTGGATTCTGCCGTGTCGAGGTCGACACCAGCGGGCGATCGTTGAAAGCCCAGGCCAAGTCGGCGAACCTGCGCCGGGCGAGGCTGATGTTGATTGTCGGCGAAGAAGAAGTCGAGCAGGGGATCCTGCAATTGAAGAACCTGGAGGACGGGGAACAGGTGAGTGTCGCGTGTGGCGATCTGCTTTCCTCGGTCCGCGAAGCCCTGGACCTTGACGATTGAAGAAGAGGTTGAAAACGATGAACCATGAGACCTATCGCACTCACCGCTGTGGCAATGTGACCGAGAGCCTGGTGGGCCAGGAGGTCCGGTTGGCCGGTTGGGCCGCCCGCATCCGGGATCTGGGTGGAGTACTCTTCGTCGGTCTGCGCGATCGATACGGATTGGTGCAGGTCGTCTGCGAGGACGGCCAGCCGCTGGAACTGAGCAAGCAGTTCAAGCTGGAGTCGGTGCTGGGCGTTGTCGGTACCGTCCGTCGTCGACCCGACGACATGGTCAATCCGGAGATGGCCACGGGAGCCATCGAAGTGGTCGCGCGGCAGATTGAGATTCTCAACAGCTGTCAGCCGCTGCCTTTCCAGGTCGATGCGGCCGAGGATGCGAGCGAGGAGCTGCGCCTGAAGCACCGCTACATCCACCTGCGGCATCCCGTTATGGCCAACAATCTCCAGGTTCGGCATCGGGCCTCGATGGCTGCGCGCAACTATCTCTCGAGTCAGGATTTTCTGGAGGTGGAGACGCCTCTGCTGATCAAGACCACGCCCGAGGGTGCGCGCGACTACGTCGTTCCCAGCCGGATCCATCATGGCCAGTTCTACGCCCTGCCGCAGTCGCCCCAGTTGTACAAGCAGATCCTGATGGCCAGTGGCGTGGACCGCTACTTCCAGCTGGCACGCTGCCTGCGCGACGAGGATCTGCGCAGCGACCGCCAGCCGGAGCACACGCAGATTGATCTGGAAATGAGCTTCGTCACCGAGAACGAGATCTACCAGACGGTCGAGGAAATGGTGACGCGGATATTCGCCGAGGGAGCCGGGATCGACCTGCCCACTCCGTTCCCGCGGATTTCGTACGACGAGGCGATGAACCTGTACGGCTCGGACAAACCCGATCTGCGCTTCGGCTGCCCGATTCACGATGTGGACGCCCTGGCGGCGGGGTGCGGCTTCGGTGTGTTCGAGAAGGCGCTCGCCGAGGGAGGGACCATTCGCTGCCTGGTCGGCGAAGCCCTGGCCGAGTGGAGTCGCAAGCAGGTCGATGAGCTGGAGGAGATTGCGAAGAAAAAGGGCGCCTTCGGGCTGGCTCGGGCCAAGGTGGCCGGCGGCAAGCTGGAAACCGGCATCGCCAAGTTCCTGTCGGATGAATTCCAGGCCGGACTCCTGGAGCAAACCGGCGCCAAGGACGGCGATCTGGTCGTCTTCGTGGCCGGCGCGCGGGCGATGGCGGTCGAGGCGCTGGGTGCCGTCCGCCTGGAGATGGCTGCCCGGGCCGATTGGATTCCGGAAGGAACCTGGGCCTTGGCCTGGGTCCGGAATTTCCCACTCTTCGAGAAGACGGGCTCGGGATGGGCCGCGTGCCATCATATGTTCACGCAGCCGCGTCCCGAAGATATCGACGGTCTGGAAGAGGATCCCGGCCAGGGGCGTGCCCAGTTGTACGACCTGGTCTGCAACGGTGTCGAACTGGGTTCGGGCAGCATCCGGATCCATCAACGTGAATTGCAGGAGCGCGTATTCAGGATCGTCGGCATGGACCCCGACGAGTATCTGCCGAAGTTCGGCTTCTTTCTCGATGCCCTGGGCTATGGAGCCCCGCCCCACGGCGGTATTGCGCTGGGTCTGGACAGGATCGTCATGCTGCTGACCGGAAGCCCGTCGTTGCGAGAGGTGATCGCTTTTCCGAAGACGACGTTGGCGGCTTCGCCACTGGACGGCAGTCCGGGGAAGATCAGTGAAGCGCAACTCGAGGAGCTCCACCTCGGCATCGTGCCGCAAGCCGAGTCGCCGCAGGAGAAGGGGATCGAATGAGCGGGCGAATTGCCGGCAATCGACGCCAGGGGCGAGTGAAACGGTCGGTGGATCTCGAGGGGATCGATTCGCTGGACCTGTTGGGGGTGCGTGACGCCAACCTGCGCCTGCTCGAGGAGAAAATCGAGGGCACGATCGTCGTACGTGGCCATCGCATGGTGATCGAGGGGGAATTGCAGGAAGTCGAGACGATGGAGGCGGTTGCCTGCGATCTGGTCGACCGGTTGCGGCGAGGGCAAACGATCGATCCGGTGGCGATCAGTTACCTTTGGGATCGACGCAGCGGCAATGGTGGCGAAGAACTGCCCGCAGACGACGGCGAGCCGCTGCTGTTTGCCGGCGGGACACGCAAAGCGGTTCGGGCCAAGACCGGAGGGCAGCAGCGATTCGTCTCCGCGGTGCGCGACCATGATGTGGTCTTCGCCATCGGGCCCGCCGGAACCGGCAAGACGTTTTTGGCGGTCGTGATGGCGATGGACTACCTGAACCGGCAGTTGGTCGATCGGATCGTCCTGGTGCGGCCCGCGGTGGAAGCCGGTGAGCAGCTGGGGTTTTTGCCGGGCGATATGCAAGAGAAGATCCATCCGTATATGCGGCCGCTTTTCGACTCCTTGTCCGACATCGTCGGGGCGAGCAGGATTTCGCGGTTGTTGGGCAGTGGCGTCATCGAAGCCTCACCGCTGGGGTATATGCGCGGCCGCACGCTGAACAATGCCTTCGTGATCCTGGACGAGGCCCAGAACACGACCGTGGGGCAGATGAAAATGTTTCTGACCCGGTTGGGGTTCCAGTCCAAGGCGGTGATTACCGGTGATGTGACCCAGATCGATCTGGAGGTCGGAAACCGCTCGGGGCTGGTGCATGTACGCGAGATCCTGGGCGATACGGACGGTGTGCGTTTCGTCGATCTGGACGGTCGCGATATCGTCAGGCATCCGCTGGTCCGGCGAATTATCGAAGCCTTCGATTCGGCAGGTGTCACGGACGGACGAGAAGAAGCGTAGCGGAGCCCATACCGGCCCGGTCCGGGGTCAAGGAGGATGCGAGCCATGTGGCGGTTGCGATTGCGAGACCTGCTGACGCGCGACGCCGGAAGTCGCGAAGGGCGTGCCGGTCGCGGTGTCGCCAAGAGTAGCGTGGCGCCCGATCCGATCCCGCTCGGCAATGCCCGCTACTGGGCCGTCGGGTTGTCGGTGGCGATCGTGATCCTGCACCTGTTCCTCTTTCCGCCGGTCCCTCGTGTCGATTCCGATTTTCCGCTCGTGGGACAGATTGCCACCCAGGAGATCCGCGCGCCGTTCACCTTCCAGGCTCCGCTTCTGGAACAGGACATCCAGATGCGCCAGATCGAGGCCGTGCTCGTTGAACCCCCGGTCCTGCGCAGCCTCGACGGGGTAGCCGGACGTTCGCGCGATACCCGCATGCGCCTGTGGCTGGAGGCCCTGGAGCACCAACTGGCTGACCCGTTCGCTTCGGACGAGGAACGGGTCGAGTACTTGCGTCTGCAGTTTCCGAATACGGCGACGGTGGATCTGCGGCGCCTGTTGCAATCTTCCGAACCGGATTCGCTGGTTCGCCGCATGACGGTTGCGTGGCGCAACGTTCTGAAATCCGGCGTGGCCGACATGTTGCCCGCCGGTCAGTACCAACAGGTGCTGATCCGCACCGATCAGGGGGACAGTCTGCGCAGCGTCGGTCGCATCGTTGCCCAGGCCAGTATCGAGGGGCGGCTGACCCAGGAACTGCGGCAGGCCGGTCTCGATCCGGTGGACGCCGTCGGTGCCGCTTCCATGATGAAGCACTACATCGATCCGAATCTGGTCTATCTCCTGAAGGAGACCCAGCAGAGGCAGGATGTCGTTCGCCAGGCCGTACCCACGGAGCGCGAGTTCAGCAAGGGGGAGCGGATCGTCGACCAGGGAGTGCGGGTTACCGAAGAGCAGGCTCTCGTTCTGTCCCATCTGGAGTCGCTGATTCGCGAACGCGGCGGGGGCAAGGACGGGCCGGGTCATTTGTCCCGGCTTCTGGTGCGCATCCTGCTGGTGGCCCTGTCGCTGGGCCTGTTCGCCTGGATGGCGCTGATGCACTACCGGGTCCAGTTGCAGAGCGTGCGGTTTCTGGTGGCTGTTTCGGTAATCCTGATGGTGTTCCTGGTGGGCTCGTCCTTTGCCTTGCATCAACCCGGGCTGGGATCGCTGGCCGTGCCGATCGTCCTGCTGTCGTTGCTGGCGACGGTGCTGTACAAGGACAAGGTCGGGTACACGCTGACCCTGCTTGCGATGGCGCTTCTGGCGATTCTTCCCGACGTGGATGCCGGGTCGGTATTTACCTGGTTCGTGCTCGGAAACGTCACCGTGCTCTCTGTTCGACGTGTACAGAAACGCGGCCAGTTCTACCGCACGATCCTGTTGCTGACCTTTCTTTCCGTGGTTCTGACCTACCTGCTGGCGCCGGGAGTCGCGAATGATTCCGGTCCCGGCGGTGCCCACTATCTGGTTGCCGCCTTCGCTTCGGTTCTGCTGGTGGCGATCGGATTGTTCCTGCTACCGGTGGTCGAACCGCTGGTCGGTGTGTGCTCGGATCTGACGCTGCTCGAACTTTCCGATCTGAACCACCCCCTGCTGCAACGCATGGCGCTCGAGGCCCAGGGAACGTATCACCACAGCCAGGTCGTGGGCCAGTTGGCCGAGCATGCCGCGCGGGCGATCGATGTCAATGCCCTGCTGACGAGGGTCGGTGCGCTGTTCCATGATATCGGCAAGATGCAGAAGCCGGAGTACTACGTCGAGAACCAGCGCCCGGATCTGAACAAGCACGACGAACTGAGTCCCAGCATGAGCTCGCTGGTCATTGCCGCACACGTCAAGGAGGGGCTGGAATTGGGGCGGCGCTGGCGTCTGCCGAAGGCGGTCCTGGATTTCATCCCCGAACATCACGGCACGATGGTCATGGAGTATTTCTATCACAAGGCTCTGGAGAGTGAGGGAAACGAAACCGTCAAGGTCGATGACTTTCGCTACCCCGGACCCAAGCCGCAGACGCGGGAAACGGCGCTGTTGATGCTGGCCGATGCCGTCGAGGCTGCCACGCGCTCTTTGTCCAAGCCGACGCCCAGCCGCATTCGGGAAATCACCAAGCAGGTGATCGACAAACGCATGCTGAGTGGACAGCTGGACGAGTCGGGATTGACCCTGAGTGATCTGGCCCGTACGCGCGAGGCATTCATTCCGCTATTGACGGGAATTCACCATGCGAGGATCGTCTACCCGGGACAGAAGGATCCGGACCGCGATCGCGTGCCCGAACGTCGTGGTGAACGCAAGGGGGCATCGTGAGGTTGAATCTGGTCGACCGTTTTGCAGGTGCGTCACGGCTCGAAGATCCGTTTCGTGATGCCCGGCGGTGGAACGAGCTGGTGAAGGAACTGGGCCACCCGGATTGGCGAGCCGATCTCGTGCTGGTCGATGACGATGCGATGGCCCGCTTGAACGAGGCGTATCGCGGCAAGGCTGCGGTAACGGATGTGCTCTCGTTTTCGTATCTGCTCGAGATCGGCCAGGGGGATCCCGCGCTGGCGCAGGGTCGTTCCGGTGCGGCGCAGGACCTGTGGCTCGATCCGTTCGAGACCACAGGTGACTCGATCGGCGAGATCCTGTTGGCACCGGATTTCGTGACCCGCAGGTGCCGGGAACGCGGCTGGCCGATCGAGCACGAATTGCCGCTGCTGGTTGTCCACGGCTGTTTGCATCTGCTGGGGTGGGATCACGAGGAGGCGCAACAGGGCGCTCGGATGCGAGCGGTCGAGACTCGATTGCTGGAGGCGGCAGGCGTGCCGCATCCTCTGGCTGGGAAATAGAAATCGGTACGAGTTCGGCCGCGGTCTGCGGCTGTTGAAGGGAGAGCGCGTTTGGATTTCTCACTGGGAAATCCCGGGCAGTTGCAGGGAACGGTCGGCTTGGCCGTTGCCGCCTGGCTCGGTGCGCTGTTGATGAGCGGTTTGATGACCGCGCATTACCGGATTACGGGGCTGTATCGCAATGGACTGCTGGAGCGCGACAAGGTCGGCCCCGTGGTACGCAGGGTGTTGGATGAAGAGCGCCGCTACCAGGTTACCGTCAGCACCCTGCATCTGCTGTTGACCATGCTGGGCAGTGCGGCCTGGGGGTTGTGGCTGGCCAATTCGTGGCCCGGTGCCCTGGATTTCTACTACTACCTGCTTTTCGGTGTGTCGGCGCTGCTGGCCTGGACACTCGGCGGGCTCGTTTTCAAGATGCTGGCTGCCGGAGCGGCCCTGCCGTACCTGCAGGTCGTCGGAACGACCTTCTTCCCGCTGACCGTGGTATTGCGTCCGTTGGCCCTGCTGCTGATCGCCGTGATGGACCGGCTGGATGACACGCTCTGGACCACCGATGTGCAGACGCATCTCTCGACCGGAGAAATTCGCAGTCTGATCAACGAGGAAGGTGAAAACGTCGTCCTGGACGAAGACGAGCGGGAGATGATCCAGAGTATCTTCAACTTCCACGACACTGCGGTACGCGAGATCATGATTCCCCGCATCGACATGGTCACCCTCGACGGAGATGCGAAGGTCAGCGAGATGGTGCAGGCCGTGATCGACAGTGGGCACTCGCGCGTACCGGTCTTTCGCGGCAATGCGGACAAGGTGATCGGTATCCTCTACTCGAAGGATCTCTTAAAGCTGGTCGACGAGGAAAGCTTCACCGGCGGTGACCGCAAGCTGGCCGATCTGGTCAGGCCCGCCTACTTCATTCCCGAAAGCAAGAAAATCGACGAGGTGATGGACGAGTTCCGGCAGCAGCGGATCCACATGGCGGTGGTCATCGATGAGTATGGCGGCACGGCGGGCCTGGTCACCCTGGAGGACGTGATCGAGGAAATCGTCGGTGAGATCGAGGACGAGTTCGACGAAGAGGAGGAACTGGTCGAATGGGTGGATGAGCGCTCGGTGCGTCTGGATCCGAAAATCGATCTGGAGGATCTGCAGGAGATGGTCGGTGACGACCTGACCCGGGTCGAGGGCTGGGAGACCAGCGAGACCCTGGGTGGGTTGATCTACGAAGCGGCCGGCAAGGTGCCCGAACGGGGCGACCAGGTCTCCGTGGCGGATTTCACGATCACGGTCGAGGATGTCGAGGACCAGCGCCTGCTGCGGGTGCTGTTGGTGGCGACGAAGGACCTGCCGGGCTACCCCCGGCCGGATCGGGAGTAGGGCCGCAATGATCGCATTCTGGAGGAAGCATTTCCTGACCGGCTTGTTGGCCATCACGCCGCTGGCGATCACCGCCTGGATCCTGTGGAAATTCTACGGGTTGATCAGCGCCACGGTCGGGCCGTGGATCCGTCGGGTTCCCTACCTGGCCGAGAACTATCCCGAGTACTATCTGGTACTGGTCGGCCTGATCGTACTGTTTCTGCTCATTTCCCTGGTCGGCATGTTCACGCGCAACCTGATCGGGATGGCTTTTTTTCGGCTGGTGGAACGTTTTATCGAGCGGATCCCGGTCGTCAAGAGCGTGTTTTCGGCGTCCAAACAGATAGCCGCCGTATTTCTGCAGGACCGGCGCACCGCGTTCCGGAAAGTCGTGGTATTCGAATACCCGCGGGCGGGAATGTACGCCATGGGTTTCGTGACGCGGGATTCCGCGGACGATGACCAGGTGGCCGTCTTTTTGCCCACGACGCCGAATCCGACCTCGGGCTTCATGCTGTTGATCCCGCAGGCGCATTTGACCGAATTGTCGATTCCCGTCGAGGACGCCATCAAGCTGATCGTGTCGGGCGGGTCGATCATGACACCGGACCAGGCCCGACAGATCGCACTGGAGTCGGGCCACTTCCTGCCCGGGACACCGAAATCGGATGCAGGAAAGGAGACACAGGCATGACCGAGTCGAATTCGACTCCTGCGAATCCCGGAGCTCCCGATCCGCTCGAGCGCGGCGATGAGCGGGTGCTGGATCCGTCCAATCTGGAGGAGGAACGGCACGCGCTGCAGCTCCGCTTCGAGGAGTTGCTGGAGGCCGGTGCGGACGAGGCTGTGCGCGATCTGGCGCTGGATCTGTCGCCGGGTGATTTGTCCGAGATCCTGCGCCCGCTGAGCGTGGCGGACACGACGCGCATCCTGGGCCTGTTACCGCCCGATCCGCTGGCCGAAGTCCTCAGCGAGATCGACAACCGATCCCTCAGTACGTTGTTCGAGTTGTTGGACAACGAGGAAATCGCCGACATCATCGAGGAAATGCCTTCGGATGAGGCGACCGATGTAATCGGTGATATGGATCCGGAGCAGGCCGAGGAGATCCTTGCGGCGATGGAAGAAGAGGAACGCGGCGAGGTCGCCGAGTTGCTCCGCCACTCGCCCGAGTCCGCCGGTGGGCTGATGGGCAAGGAGTATACGACTTGCCTCGAGACCGATACCTGCGGCAAGGCGGTCGCCCTGCTGCGCTCCCTCGAAGAAGACGATCTCGAAGAAACCCACGAAGTCTATGTCGTCGACAACCGACAGCGCCTGGTCGGCTCGATTCCCCTGTTCAAGCTGTTGATCGCCCATCCGGAGACTCCCGCAATCGAGGTCATGGACGGAGATTCCCTGTACGTCGAGGTGGATCTGGACCAGGAAGAGGTCGCTTCCTTTTTCCGTACGCACGATCTGATCAGCGTTCCGGTCGTGGACCACCAGATGAGGTTGGTGGGCCGGATTACCGCCGATGACGTTCTGGACGTCATGGAGGAAGAGGCTACCGAGGATATCTCGCGCCTGGCCGGCGTGTCGGTGGCGGAATTCGGGGAACAGTCGGCCTTTCGGGTGGCTCGCTCGCGTTTACCCTGGCTGCTGGGGGCCCTGGCCGGACAGCTGGGCGCCGTGATGGTCATGGGGCACTTCGAACACAGCTTGCAGGCGAAGCTGGCGCTGGCGTTCTACATTCCGATGATCATGGCCATGGCCGGCAATGTCGGCATCCAGACCTCGTCGGTCGTGGTCCGCGGTCTGGCTACCGGGGAAGTGGATTTCTATCGCCTGGGGCGTCATCTGTTGCGGGAATTCGGTACGGCGATCCTGACCGGGCTGGTGATCGCGGCGGGCATCTTCACCATCTCCTTTGTCCTGGAAACCGATCTGGCCCTGGCGCTGGTCCTGGCACTGGCAATGATGTTGGTGGTGATCTTCGCCGCCGTGGTCGGTTCCGGCATCCCGATGCTGCTGCACCGGATGGGGGTCGATCCTGCCGTCGCGACCGGGCCGTTCATCACCACGGCCAACGATGTGGCCAGCATGTTGATCTATCTCGGTATCGCGACGGTACTGCTGAGTCTCGGTCACCCGGCGCCGTGAGTCTTTTCTCCAAGCCAACGACCTCGTCCGAAGCCTGGGTGCTGCGCGTTTGGCCTACCGGGGAGACGAGCGTGATCGCGTCGTTGCTGACGAGCGAGCACGGCTACGTGCGGGTGATGGCCAAGGGCGCACGCGGTCCGCGTTCTCAGTTGCGGCCCCTGGTCGAGCCCGGGCGCCTGGTGAATGTCGAGTTCAGTTGGGATCCGGAGCGGGATCTGCAGTACCTGCGCTCGGGGACGGTGACTGTCGACAGCCTGGCCGCCTCGCCGTCGCTGGAAGCCACCGCTTTCCTGCTGGCGGCGCTGGAGTTGGCTGATCGTTGTCGTCCTGCGTTCGAAGCCGATGGAGACGGAACGGCCGTTGCGGTCTTTGCGATTTGCGAGGAATTCCTGCGGGTGTTATCCTCCGAGGCCTGCGGGGATCCTGCCCGCCTTTTTTTCGCGTTCGAATGGGCCTTGCTCTTGCGGCATGGCATCTCGCCCGAGATCGGGACCTGTGTCGCCTGCGGTGATTTTCCGGCAACCGATGCGGTGACCTGGTTCAGCCCGGCCGATGGCGGGCTGATCTGTTCCCGTTGCAATGCTCACGGCGAGATCAGCGGCGTCTATCCGTTGGGCGCCGGGGCCTTGGACGCATTGCGGGAGTTGGCGACCGATGGTTTCGGTTCCGGCCGGGGCGAACCGTTGAGCCGCGCACTGCGGCGGCAATTGGGTGCTCACCTGCACCGCTTTCTTGGATATCATATGCCGGGCTATCGCTTGCCCGCTGCCTTGGAATTGCTTCGCGCTGGAAAGGATTCGTAGGGACCATGGAATACCAGCAGATGATCGCCCGGCTTCAGCAGTTCTGGAGCAACCACGATTGCGTGATCGTCCAGCCATACAACAGTGAAGTGGGGGCGGGGACCTTCAATCCCAATACGTTCCTGCGCGCGCTCGGGCCCGAGCCCTGGCGTGTCGCCTATGTCGAACCCAGCCGCCGTCCGAAGGATGGCCGGTATCTGGAGAACCCGAATCGGGTCCAGCAATTCCTGCAATACCAGGTGGTTCTCAAGCCGAACCCGGCCAATAGTCAGGAACTGTATCTCGATTCGTTGCGCGCTCTGGGCATCGAACCCGCGGAACATGACATCCGTTTTGTCGAGGACGATTGGGAATCGCCGACCCTGGGCGCCGCCGGTCTGGGCTGGGAGGTGTGGCTGGATGGGATGGAAGTCTCGCAGTTTACCTACTTCCAGCAGGTCGGAGGGGTGCGCTGCAAACCCGTTGCGGTCGAACTGACCTACGGGCTGCTGCGCCTGTGCATGTTCTTGCAAAGCTGTGACCATGTGAAGGACCTGGTCTGGGGGGGCGGTTTGACCTGGGGTGAGGTCAACGGCCAGTACGAACGGGAGTATTCCGCCTTCAACTTCGAAATTGCGGATGTGGACCTCTATCGGCGACATTTCGACGAGAGAGAGGCCGAGGCCGAAGACCTGCTGGATCGGGGCCTGGTCTATCCCGGGTACGATTCCGTCATCAAGTGCAGCCACCTGTTCAATCTGCTGGAGGCTCGCGGCGCCATCTCGGTGACCGAACGAACCGGCTACATCGCGCGGGTCCGCAATCTGGCCCGCCGAGCGGCCCAGGCCTATGTCGCCAGCCGCGAGGAAATGGGATATCCCCTGTTGAAGGAGAAGAGCGCAGAATGAGCCAGGCCCAGGACCAGAACAAGACCTCCTTCCTGCTGGAAATCGGCAGCGAAGAGATTCCCGCCCGGTTCATTCCCACGGCCATGCAGGAATTGCAGGACCGGGCTGCCCGGTTGTTGCAGGACCATCATCTGGCCTGGGAGGCGATGAATGTCGTGGCCACTCCGCGACGGCTGACGTTGCGCGTGGACGATCTGGATCTGCGCCAGGCGGATCGCCGACTGGAAATCAAGGGGCCGCCGGTATCGGTTGCCTTCGACGCGGACGGCAATCCGACGCCCGCAGCGGCAGGGTTTGCCCGCAAGGTGGGTCTTTCCCTGGACGATTGTGGCCGCCAGGAAGGCCCCAAGGGAGAATTTCTGGTCGCGAAAAAAGTCGAGCCAGGCCGACCGACGGGTGAAATCCTCGCCGAAGCCCTGCCGGGACTGATCCTTTCCATTCCCTTCCGCAAGGTGATGCGCTGGGGCGAGAGCGATCTGGAATACCCGCGTCCGCTGCAATGGCTCGTGGCCCTGCTGGGGTCGGACGTCGTGCCTGTGCAGGTGGGTGACCTGAAGGCAGGCCGGATCACCCGGGGACACCGGACCCTGGTTCAGGATCGCGAGTATTCGATCGCGCAACCCCAGGATTACGATCGTGTCATGGCCGAGGCCGGGGTCGTGGCCGATCCGGCCCGGCGACGTGAAATGATCGAACAGGGATTCGATTCGCTGCTGAAGGGACGCGGCACCGGCGCCCGGTTGCTTGCCGACGAGGAGTTGCTGACGGAGGTGATCTTCCTGTGCGAGCACCCGACGCCCTTCCTGGGGTCCTTCGACGATGCCTATCAGGTATTGCCACCGGAGGTGATCGCCGCGGCTCTGAAGGTGCATCAGCGGTATTTCGTGGTCGAGCGGGGGGACGGTGGTGGCCTGGAATCCTGTTTCGTGGCCGTTCGCGACGGGGGCTCCGAGCACCTGGAAAAGGTGGTTGCCGGCAATGAGCGCGTGTTGCACGCCCGATTGGCTGACGCGCTGTTCTACTGGGAATTCGACCAGAAAAAGACGCCGGACGAGCGCACCGACCTGTTGGACGCCGTAACCTGGATCGAAGGATTCGGTACGATTTTGGACAAGGTCGAACGACTGGAGAAGCTCGTTCCCTGGCTGTGGGGCTCGGGCCTGGGCGACGCGGAAGAAGTTCCGGCTGATCTGGCGCGGGCGGCCCGGATCTGCAAGAGCGATCTGGTCAGCGAGATGATCAAGGACGGCAAGGAATTCACGAAGCTGGAAGGCTTGATCGGTGCGCGCTACGCGGCGCTGGCCGGAGAGCCGGATACCGTCTGCCGGGCCATGGAACGTTATCTGTTGCCGCGCGGTGCCCAGGGCGAACTTCCCGGCGATCGGGTCAGCTCGACGCTATCGGTGGCCGAGCGGCTCGATACCGTGGCCGGCTGCTGGCTGGCGGGATTCGTGCCGACCGGTGCGAAAGATCCGTACGCGCTGCGCCGACATGTTCTGGCGGTTTTGCGGATTCTTCTCGATCTGGAATCGGATCTGGACCTGGAAGCGGCCCTGGACCGTGCTCTGGACGGCGTATCGCCTTTGGCTCCGGAAAAGGATCGGACAGAGGTTCTGGAGGGGTTGAGGGAATTCGTGCTGACGCGCGTCAGTGGGTTTTTTACCGATCAGCTGGGCACCGATCCGCGGGTCGGGCGGGCCGTTTTGCCGGTGCGGTGGCGCCGACCGGTAGACGCCCTGGCCTGGGTCCGTGCCCTGGAGACCTATCGCGAACGGGATGATTTCCAGATGCTGGCCACCGGATTCAAGCGATGCCGCAATATTCTCGAAGGGCAGGTTTTGCCGGTCGAGGGGCTGGATCGGTGTCTGGAACGGTGGATCGGCGGCGGTTCGACACCGGATAACGATGCGTTTACGGCGCTGCCCGAAGCGGCCGAGCGGCAGCTCGCCGAGGCAGTGGCAACCTCGGCGGTGGACTTGAAGGAGGCCGAACTGACCGGGGACTACGACCGCGTGTTCGCCCTGCTCTCGGCCCTCGGTCCGACGATCGATGCCTTTTTCGAGACGGTCCGGGTCAACGTGGAGGACGAAAAATTGAAGCGTCTCCGGCACGGATTCTTACGTGAAATTCATGGAGTTTTTGTGAGATACGCTGATTTCGCGGAGGTTGCCCCCCTGGATTGACCCCCGCCGATTTCACGCAACATACTATTCTGAAAAGAAGTTTCCCCTTTTTTGAGGGGAGGCTTCTTTTTTGTCGCCATGTATTTTTTTCAGAAATACTATTGACGGTACCTACCCGGTGGGGTACAGTAATTGTGCGACTCACTGACAAAGAGTTCCCATCCCTGAGGTGCGCTGTCACTTTTGATTCCACTCAAAAAACACGTTCGTTCACTTGACACCTTGTTCGCTCGTCATCCACAGGTCTGCATCTTTTGAAGGAGGTCTCTCGCTCACGGACAGTTCGCTCTGTCCAAAAGACAGTACCTGGGAACTACTTGTCGCTTTCCTGATCTGAGTTGCTGGCAATTGAATCCTGCCTAGCGCTCAGCAATCGTTCGCCTGACCATGTGTTGACCATGTCAACGATGGGGGGAAAAGCATGAAGAGATTCACTACGTTCGCTTGTTTGTTGGTGGCGTTCGTGTTCGCTTTCGGCGCTACTGCCGGCGAGATGCCGAAGTACGTTGATGGGCACAATAGCGTCATTCATGGTGGCAATCTGGAGATGTCCAAGGCTGCTTCCCGTGATACCGTGTACCTGATCGGCCCCTGGGGCTCGGGTGCTGTTGAGAATGGTGAGTTCGAGGATGCCTCCGGCGCCCCGAACTGGAATGGCTGGACCAGCGTTGATCTGACTCAGAAAGTCGACGCTCTCTGGCACGTTGATACTTACAACGTCCCCAGCGGCACCTATGCTGCCTGGTGTGGCTCGATCACCTATGATGCTTGTACTGAGTTGGACGCCGTGGGTGGCTATGGCTCCAGCTACAACGAGCTCATGGTTCTGCGTGCGGCTGTTGGAAATACCGCTGCCAGCACGACGGTTGACGTTACCGCCACGGTGAATCACAACACCGAGCCCGGTTATGACTTCTCGAACCTGGGTTATTACAAGGCTGATCAGTCGATCGCCTACCTGTGGACCGCTGACGGCGAGGGCGAGCTCGTCCCCGTAACCGGTTCCGTGACCTACAACGCTGGCGAGTACGTCGGTGACCTGGGTAACGAGATTGCTGTTGTCTGGCACAGCACCTCCGATGGTGGCTGGGATGACAGCGATTGCTCGTACTATGGCGACGGCGCGACGCAGGTCGATGACGTCACCGTGACCGTCACCAATGATGGTGTCGTTCAGACGTTCAGCGATGACTTCGAAGACGGTCTGCCCCTGGCCCTGTCGGGCTACGGTGAGTGGGTCGTGGAATTCCCGGTCGGCGTTGGTGACTATGCTCACATCCGCAGCCAGCTGGGTGACGAAGATCCCTGTAACAGCAACTACAGCCCGCAGGCCTGCTTCATCGCTGATGACATCATGGCTGTGAATGGCAACCCGGTTGCTTTCTGCCAGGACTGGTGCTACGGCCCCGGTGGTTACATTGTGACCACTCAGGGTGGATTCGCCGGCCCCGAATCTCACCTGCACAACGCCATCGAGTCCCCTGTGATCGATTGGCCGGCCGGTGACTATCTCGGCGTGCGCTTCCTGTTTGACGCCTATCGTCACGAGGATCTGTCCTCGAACGCACCGGGTATCTTCTATACCTGGGGTATCCGCTCGGCGATTACCGGCGACGACATCACGGAAGCCGGCTACCAGGATCGTAACTTCGTGTACTACGGCGGCCCGGATTATATCCGCGCCGGCGAAGCCGACGCCACTGACCTGGTTGTTGCTGATCGTGCACAAGTTCAGGTCCAGATGGCCGTCTACGAGTTGGGGTACATCTGGGGCTGGGCCGGCGATGACGGCTATCCTGCTCCGTACTTCGACAATGTCAGCCTGATCTGCTACGACTACTTCGGCCCGGGCATGAGCGCCCGTGAGCTGGACCTGGCCCAGGATGCCTTCCCGGCTGACGGTCAGATCCACGTGGGTGTCGAAATGGATCAGAACGACGTGCGTTTCGACATGGCCAACAACATTGCTCTGGCCACCGATCTGCGCAACGATCCCGGTGACTCGGTTGTGTTCGATATCGTCGCTGTTCGTACCGGCGCTGCGCTGGTCGAGACCGACGTGGACGCGACCGTGACCGCTCCGCGGATGTACTTCACGGTTCAGATGAACCCGGCGTTCACCGCCGCTATGCGTCTGCCCGTTGGTGCGTTCACGACCGATTCCGATGATCCTCTGTCCGTGCTGAATGGTGAGATCCTGACGTCCGCCGGTGGTCTGATGACCGGTTACGTCCAGGGTGCCAAGGCCCGTGGCAACGGCATCGAGAGCCCGGATCGCTGGCAGTTCGATCTGCCGGACGCCGACTTCCTGTACCCGGGTGACGTCCTGCACTGGTACGTCGAGGCCTGGGACGATGTTGCCGGCGACTATCAGAACGCGACCATGCCTGCTGATATCACCGGTTACGGTGACTTCAGTGGTCCGCTGGCCTATGCCAGTGGTATGACGGTCCGCGCTCTGCCGACCCTGACCGACGACACCGGCGCGCAGCCGGCCATGCTGTTCTGGAACGATTTCGCCAACCGTGGCGGCCAGGACGAGTGGCATGGCGCCTTCGCCAACCTGGGATTCTTCCCGGGTGCCGACTATGACATCTACTACACCAATGCTCCGTCCTCCGGTGTCAGTAATGGCCTCGGTGGCCGCGCCGCGTTGGGTCAGCTGTATGGTTATGACACCATGATCTACACGGCTGGAGACCTGAGCGTGAACACGATCTCGAACCTGGACTACGAGAACGACGCCGGTGACGATGTTGGCGTTGTGAGTGACTGGTTGAGCCAGGGTGGCAAGAAGATGTTCGCGACCGGTGATGATCTCGTCAGCGATATGTGGGTCAACGGTGGCACCACGACGCAGGCGTTCGTCAACGCCTGGATGGGTCTGACTTTCCAGAGCAACGACGCTCGCCCGCTGCTGGGTGGCGACACCGCTCCGATGGTCTACTCGGTTGCCGGCAACTCGGTGTTCAATACCACCGGTAGCTGGATCGCTTACGGCGGTTGCCGTGGCATCAACACTTTCGACGCCGTGACCGCTGCCGGTGGCGAAATGCTGGCCGAATTCAACGATGGCGCCTCGGGTCTGTCTGCCGCTACGAAGTTCGTGGCCGTGAACACTTCCCAGGTCATCACCATGCCGTACGACTTCCGCTATATCCGCACTGCTAACAGTGGCGCCAAGGTGAATCAGCCTGCCGCTCTGCCGGCCCGTGCGGAAGTGTTGCGCGAAGTCCTGCTTAGCTTCGGTGTCCCTTCGCAGGACTTCCAGGCTACGCCGGCGGGTCTGCCGGGCGCGAAGTTCGCGGCCAGCAACTACCCGAACCCCTTCAACCCGAGCACGAAGATCGAGTTCACGATGCCCAAGGCTGGGCACCTGAGCCTGAAGGTCTACAACGTGCGCGGCGAGTTGGTGAAGACCCTGATCGATGAGGTCCGGACCGAGTCTGGCCACATCATGTGGGACGGAACCAACGAGCAGGGCAAGGCTGTCTCCTCCGGCGTGTACTTCTACGAAGCACGCACCGATGACAGTGTTGTTGTCAACAAGATGGCTCTGGTGAAGTAATTCTCATCAGCTAGTCAGGTCATCTGACAGAGGGCCCCGGACGACAGTCCGGGGCCCTTTTTGCACCATTGGAACCGTCGCGCGGAATTCCTGTCCGCCCCCAACGCGAGCCATGGCCCAAACCGCCGAAAACCGCTTTCCACCGGGAAAATCGCCGAAGCTTGAGGTTGACACCGTGCAAGGCGAATCCCTATATTTCAAAACAAGAAATCCGAGTTTTTCCGCGAGGAATCCCCACCCGTTTTTTACCTAGGCGGGGATTGCGCGGATTCCGCACGGTCGATCATCGTCGGTCCCACCTCGACGATGCCTAGTCCAGTAGTCGCGACCAGCTTCCGAGGGAGCACGTACGAGCATGAAAACCAGGCTTTCCCCCCGTGCGGGGTTCTTCGTCTTGGCGATCCTCCTGACCCTGTTGGCTCTTGGCGGATGCCGTGCCTTCGAACCGGAGGCCGTCGTCGTCAATCAAATGCCCGAGACCTATATCATCGGTTCTCCCATGGAGCATGGAGGCGGTTACTATCACTTCCATGTTTTCTGGTACGGATCGGATCGTGATGGAACGGTGGAGCGCTTCGTCTGGGCGCTGACCGATACCACGTTGCAGGATGAGGATACGGTCGAGGATGAAGAGGACGAGAATTTCAACCCGGCCCTCGATGCCAGCCAGCTCGAGATCGGACACTGGACCACGAAGACCGATTCGATTTTCGATTTCACGATCAATCAGGGAGTTGGCACGTCCTACGATATGACGCTGCATATGGTGGCTCAGGATGACTTCGGCGATTTCGACCGTACACCGGCCCGCTTGCACTTCTTCAGCAACACCCTGGGCAATCCCCAGATCCAGTTCTTCCGAATCAAAGAAGTGTTGGACGGGGGCTCTGTGCGCGTGGATACCGCCCAGGTTGCTCTCGGGTATGTGGATACGGTGGGCTTCAATAAACGGTACGAGGTCTTCTGGAAAGGCTCGACGCCGAATATCCGTGGCTACGATCTGACCGCGCTGGCCAAGATCGATACCGTTTATCCGTACGATGACGGCCTCTTCGGTTACAAATGGCGACTCGGGGGCGAGCTCGGTGGGGACTGCCAACCGACGCTCGATGACTGCTGGAGTCCCCGCCTGTTCGATGAGGCGTCCGCAGACTCCTTCTCTTATTTTGGGGATTTTACACGCCTGGTTTTCAACAATGACGGCAGTGGCACCTCGCCATTCCGCCGACTGCTGGATCCCGGCACGGTCAACCTGCAGGTCAACTCGATCGATGTTGCCGGTGTCGAAGTTGCG
Organism: Candidatus Krumholzibacteriia bacterium; assembly: GCA_024762975.1. GTDB lineage: Bacteria > Krumholzibacteriota > Krumholzibacteriia > LZORAL124-64-63 > LZORAL124-64-63 > JANTGJ01. The sequence continues at coordinate 14,968 of JANTGJ010000011.1, read as the reverse complement.
GATTATTTGCGCGAATTCACGTTCGTGGTAAACTACGATCCGGACACCTACATCCTGGACAACGAGTTGGATTTCGCGCACCCGGAGGATAGCCAGACCTATCCGTATTACGTGCTGCTGAACGATCCATTGCGAATTCCGCATGCGTTCGGATCGGGCGATCGGGTACCTGATCGATCCTACGTGGTGTTCAAGGCTCTGGGGAGGGACAACCGCCTCGACGTTCCCTTGGATTCCAGCTTCGGAATGGGGTTCACGGGTTTTGCCGAGGGTGAAATCGAGAACTATACCGGGGGGCGCTACAGCTTCCGGACTTCCGCCAGCGATCTGGACACCGAGCCGGAATGGGGCGAGGGGTTGGACGGATGGTACGCCGACACCTTGGGCGTACTGGTGGCCCCCCGTTCGGAGATGACGGTCAGTCTGCAGGCGGTCGACGAATTCGGACGCCGGGATGGCTCGCCGGCCTCGATTTCCTTCGAAGTCGGCAACCCGCCCTGCGTGCAGTGCATCGAGGTTCTGCCGAAGGGCGGCACTTCAGCCTTCGATGCTTCCCTGGCCTGCTATGATCCGAGCGCCGGCGCGTCGCACCCGTGCTTCGGTGCGCCTGCGGAAATGTTCGTCAGGACAACGGGTGACTCGCTGGCCGGTCGTCATTACCTGACGCAGTTGCCGGAGGCCGCTTTCATGGCCATCGACAAGGTCACCGACTTTGTGAGCTTCGAGGTCGATACGGCAGGACTGGGGGTCTCCAAGCACCTGGTCAAGTGTGCGGTATTTGGCATGGACGTGCTCTTTCATGGACAGGATCACGTGGATGAGCGATATACCGAGGCGGGCCAGTCCCGGTGGCGGACGATGGCCTGGAAGACGCAGATCGACTACGACTGCGACCCGGATAACGTCATCCAGGACGGTGGCGGTTCGGACAATATCGATGTCGAGAACTGGGGTGAGTCCGACGGCGATGGCCTGAAGATCACGACGACAGGCCTGTGGAAAAAGCTGGTCCGGGTGTATGTCCCGGAGGACCTGGTCAATTCCGGTGTCGCGACCTACCGGCAGCGACTCTATCTGAACCACGTCTGGGATTTCATCAGTCCGTACAATCCGGATGATCCGCGAGTGGATGAGCTCTTCGCGCTGACCACGCGTCAATTCGGCGAGGGCCGGATCCAGGGCGTGGCCCTGGACCAGACCCAGTGCTTGACTACCCCGCTTCGGCCCGGATTCTACCATACGTTCCAGGGCATGCGTCCGCCGGCCGCGACCCCGCCGGGAGGCAGTACCTGGCGTGCCTGTACCATGAGTGGGCCCGGCATCGTGGTCGATGGTTCGATTCCCTTGCCGCAGATGGCAATGGCCAGCAATAACAATGAGCCGGTGATGCAGTACTTCAAGATCGTCGTCCAGGCAGGATCCGGGGCCGGCGAAGATGTCGAGTGCATTGGTGATGGATTTTAGGCGACCAAAAGCTTCGAGGAGTGAGTCGATGATCAGGCGTTTCACCGTACTTTCCCTGGCCGCCCTGTTGGCCGTGGCTGCGGGTTGTTCGACCGAGAGCGATCTGGGCGGCGTGCGTGTGCCCAATAGTCGGCCGGAGACCCGGATTACGGGACAGCCGCCCTCGTTGCTCGAGGCGGGGTTCGTTTGCCAATTCAACTGGACCGGCTCCGATGTCGACGGACGTATCGCCGGCTTCCAGTGGAAGATCAGCAACAATGGCACAGACGGTATCAGTCCGCGCGATACGATGACGATCGATCCGATTTCCGGTGCGGTGGTCAATCCCTGGCGCTATACGACGGCGAACGATTCGATCTTCTATGTGCTGGCTGATCAGGCCGGCTTCCCGGGTGACCCGGCAGGCGACCCGCGCAGTTTCCGAACACACACGATTTTCGTGCGCGCGGTCGACGACAAGGGCTCGGTCGACCCAACTCCGGCGCATCTGAGCTTCACTTCGACCACCCTGTTGCCCGAGTGCAACGCGACCTTCCCGAACCTGGGCGGCACCTCGGCGAAAACGGTTCCCACCACGCTGAATATCGGCTGGGAAGGAACGGATCCGGATTTCGAATTGAATATTCCGGTACGCGCCCGTTTTCTGCGGGTCGTGGCGGAAACGCCGAGTGGAGCTCCGATCCAGGTTCGAAGCGTGTATAACCAATATCGGGACGAGTTGATCGATTTCTATGATCCCCGCTGGTCGGAGTGGATCGAGTACAAGGATCTCGAGGTGGAGCGTCGCGCAACGTTCAAGAACCTGGAAGACCAGTCCATATGGCTCTTCGCGGTCCAGGTACAGGACACGGCCGGCGCGGTCAGTATCGGCAAGGACTACCAACGTGAAGTCGCGAACCTGAAAGTCTCGTCCGTGGCCTATTCGCCCGAAATTACACTGACCGAGGAATTCCTGGATGAGGCGCCGAATCAGTACCCCGCGAATCAGATTGCTGCGGGCCAGCCGCTGAACTTCAGGTGGACTGCCAAGGCGGACAGCTACAATGGTTCGATCGTATCGTACCAGCACGGCTGGAATGTCGGCTCCGTGGACGTGATCACCGATCCGGGATGGGCCATCGGTCCCGGTTTGTCGGAACAGAACACTTTCGCGGAAGAACGCTCCTTCGCTGCCGGTGGTCTGAACTACTTCTATCTGAAAGTGGTCGATGATTCCGGCACCGAAGTGATCTACAAGTGGACGCTCGATGTGATTCCGTTCGTTCCCTACGACGACCAGGCGCCTCTGCTGTTGATCGATCAGGTCGTCGACGACAATACGGGCCGTTGGCAGGACGAACTGGGGAATGCGCGGGACAGCGAGGTCTATCGCAACGATTACTGGGATTTCCTGGAAGGCGAGGTTGCCGACTTTACCTGGGCCAATAATTTCGTCGACCATGTGGACGCGCAGTTCCTCGACTATGAGGATATCGTGCACTACAAGGCCTTGCTTGTTTTTGCCCGCTTCCATACCGAGCAGTACTTCCTGGGCGACTTCCGGGCGATGGGCAACGTGGATCGATTCGTCTACCTGACCCCGTACCAGCGCCAGGGAGGCAACCTCTTCCTGGTCGGCGCCTCGAGTCTGGATTCGTTCATCGAGGACAAGGACAACTACTATGTCCCGACCGTGTTCGATACCCGGGAGCCGAATCTGAACGGATATGAGGCCAGTTTCTCGAACAAGGAGTTGCCGGACGGAACGAGTGTGCCGCGCGGTCCGTTGATGTACCACTACACTACGGCCGGGATCGCGGCGCTGGATTGGACTGCCACCGGGCGGAAGACCATTTATGGGCGAACCCGCAAGATGGAGGCCGACCGCGCGGCGGAATGCGCAGGCCTGAAGTCGATCTACCTGGACCCGGCTTTCAAGGCGCAGCATCTGATCGGACCCGGGGTGCTGGCCGATACGATCTCGACCAATCCGATCATCGATTGGCATGATGTGAGGGACCGTCAGTCCGGTGCGCTGGCCTTGCAATCGAGTCAGTTCCCGTTCCAGAACGACGAATTTGTCGACGCGAACATCAGTGGTACCCGGCTGTCCCAGGTGTTACCCCAGGATTGCGAACTGGGTCCGGGGGGCAAGTGCGTCGAGCCGATGTACCGAGGTATCTCTCGCTACGACTGGTTGCGGGAGATTCGCTGGTCCGAGGGAGAAACCAGTTGGCCGTTCAGCCGCTACACCGATGTCGACCTGCGGGACGATATCTGTGGCCCGTTCGCACTGGCCTCTTTGGGTGACCTGGATCTGGCCACTGCGAAGACCAATGGGCAGACCTTTGGCTGGGCATCGTACAAGATGGTAGCCGACAAGGTCAGCGGAAAACCGGATGTCTACTGGGGTTTCGATCCCTATCGATTCGATGAGCAGGACAGCCAGAAGGCCATTCTGTGGGTACTCGAATATTTCGGATTGGAAATGGAATAGGCGGATCGAACCCCGGCTCGGTCCGGGGCGCGAACTTCCCGTATCGGATACGAACCAACCCCGGTCCGATGAACCGCCGGGGATCGAATGTCAGGAAAGGCAGGAGTGAATGAAGGCTGGGAGCGTATCGGCCGTTCGGACGGTCATTGCAGTGGCACTGGGGCTCGTGATTCTCGCTTCGGCGTTCGGAGCGGGCGCAATTACGCCAGATGCCGCGTGCCTCGCCGATTCCCTGTACCTGGTTTCCCCCGACCTGATCAACCTGTCGCTGCAGAGCTCGGGCCGGCAGGGGATGGTCATCAGCTGGCCGGATCTGGATCTGGCGGAATCGACGTGCTTTGCGTTGACGGCGACCGATAGTGCCGAATTCGAGGCGACGGTTACGGGTGGTTACGGTGGTCTCGTGGATCGTTCCTTCCTTTTCACGACATCCGGTGCCGCCGGTACGATCGGAGCTGCGCAGCCGGATCCGTTGGTCTACAGTTGGCGCAGTGACGGACCGTCGTACTATGGCAGCCTGGGAGGCACCCTGAATCTGGCCAACAACGGCGGCTTGTGGCGCTTCGACCAGATGGCTGGTTCGTGGGGCCAGTTGAATGTGGGCCTGCCGATGACCTGGCCACAGACGAATATTCTGGCCCTGGATGAGGCCGACGACGGCACGATGGTGGCTGGTTTTTCGACGGGCCCGACCACCTCGACTTCTCCGGCGGGACTGTGGATTTTCCGTGAGGGCTCGTGGTCGCAATTGGCGCCGGAGATCTTCGACGACAATACGGCCGTAAGCGCCGTCGCCTTCTCGCCGGCATCGGCCAGCAGCTTCGTCGTCGGTACGGAAAGGGACGGCCCGTTCCTGACGACCGATGGCGGCGCCACGTTTGTCAGCCTGCTCAACCGTCTGCCGCAGGATCTGGAACAGATGCCGACCATTTATCCGGTCAATAGTCTGATCTGGACGCCGACGCGGATGTTGATCTTCGTTCCCTACTACGGGCTGTTCGTCTCGGAGGATTCCGGCGCGACCTTTAGCCGGCAGGATATCGAAGTCGTCCGGGATTTGGACGCGCCGCGCGCCCGGATCACCCCGGGCGGAGTGTTGGGGGACGAGATGGTCCGGATGCGCGGGACGGTCGATGTGCAGCTGTCCGGCAGTGACACCGCGGCGGGCGAACTGGACGGCTACGAACGAACGCTCTCGATGGACGTACTGTGGGAGTTCCATACCGCCGCCCGGACCGCGGGCGACGACGTGCAGACTTTCGCTGCACAGTTGATGATGCTGGACAGCCAGCTGGTCGGTGATTCCGACTTCGAGCTGTTCCGGATTACCGCCGGCGACAGCCTCGGTCTGGCCAGTCCCGGCCAAATCACATTGACCCGGCAGCCGGACGGAAAATTCCGCGCGGAAGGTTACTTCGATGTGAATTACCGGGTCGAGATCGACGGTGCTCTCCGGGGCCCCTTCCAGGGCATTCACAGCAATTCGACGGGCACGACCCGCTTCACTCTGGGAGATGAAGCGCTGAGCGAACTCTGCGATCTGGCCGACAATGGTTTCGGAACCGTCGAGATGCCTCCTCAGTGTGATGCCGGCTACGTTGGTTCGTTCACACTCACCGCCGGATTCCCGGCGGGAGTTTCGTTCGATGTCCATTCGCGTATCTACAACTATCTCGAGTTCAAACAGTTGCCACTGGTCAACCAGATTGTTGAGAACCCGTCCAACCCGGACCATCTGCTGGCCGCCGTGAACTTTCATGGCCTGATCGAGAGCGATGACGGGGGCTACACCTGGCATCCGGTCCGGGGCGATTTGATTCAGGCTTCCGACGAGATCGATGGAGCCTGGGTGCACAACGGCTTGTCCGTTGCCGTGGATCCGCTGGACCCCCAGGTGATTCTTCTGGCGCTCCAGCAGGAGGGAATCTATCGCACCGGCGACGGCGGCGAGACCTGGGCCGAAGTCGCGGGGGAGAATGTGGCCGGCACCGTTCAGCCGTCCAACCTGGGATCGTTGGTCTCGATTCAGCTGATCTCCGACGATGATAATCCCGGCACGTTCTATGCGGTCGAAGACAAATGGTCCCTGCTGGCATCGACGGACAACGGAGTAAACTGGGATCATTTCGCCTCCCAACCGGTCATGGACCGGGCCCTGGTGGGCCGTATGGCTGCCGACGGTTCGGGCGATCTGCTGGTCGGCACCTGGGGTGGAGGCATCTATGTGCCGGGCACACCGCTGGATCTGACACAGACCTACAATTCCTCCACGGATGTGGGCCTCAGAGATGTGCTGGACCTGGGTCTTTCGATTGCGTTCACTGCGGGCGCGGCCACGCCTGCGGATTCGCTGTACCTGAAATGCCAGACGTTTCAGGGGTGGGCGGTTTGGCGGGCGACCGGCGTGGACCGCGAGGGTCTGACGCTGCTTGGCCTGTACGATCGCGTCAACCCCGAGTCCTGTATCGAGGGATTCTGCGGTGATGAATCCTACGATGTGACGCCGCAGTGCTTTATTTCGAAGCGATCGGCCTGCTTCGATTTTTCGACTCCCGATACGGTGCGCTTTTTCGACGACGAGATCTACAACGGCTTCGAGTACTACTATGGCGTGACGAGCTTCGACTATGGGTCGACCGCGCTGACGACTCCGCAGAACAATTCGCAGGCGATGGTCTTTTCCCCTCGTTGGGAGGGAGATACGGCCTCACCATTCCCGGGCGGAGGCAATACCCGATCCTATCAGGTAAACCTGTTGGCGGCTCCGGCGACGGGTGCCGATGAGGAAATCTATGTTTATCCCAACCCGTTGCGTCCGGGGGAGGGTTTCCGCGATTTCGAGGGGCAGAAGGTGGTCTTTACCAACCTGCCGCCGGAATCGACGATCCAGATCTTCACCGCTGCCGGGGACAAGGTCATCGAGCTGGGCAGTGAGCTACAGGTCGAAGGCAATATCCACTGGGATTGCCACAATGAAAAGGGCAAGGAGCTGACGGGCGGAGTATTCCTCTACAAGGTGCTGATGCCGCAGCGGGACGACTTCTGGGGCAAGCTGGTGATCATCCGCTAGCTTCCCGCAGGACCGATCATATGGGGGGTGAAAACACGTTTTTCACCCCTTTTTTATAGCCTCGGACCTGAAGAGATACTATTCTTTCCCACGAGCAAGATTCAGGAAAACCGGGGATCCGGGTCGCGCAACGGTCCGTTTGCGGTCTTTCGCGCGCAGACCGGTTTTCTATCCACCTCATTCCCATCTGGAGTAATCATGAGCGGCAAGCAGGTTTACTTTTTCGGCGACGGACACGCTGCCGGCAATGGATCGATGCGGAACCTCCTGGGCGGCAAGGGCGCCAACCTGGCTGAAATGGTGAACTTGGGTATTCCCGTGCCCCCGGGATTTACGATCAGCACCGAGGCATGTATCGAGTACCAGTCGACACAGGAGCTGACTGATGCGCTGAAGAACGAGGCGAAGGAAGCCCTGCTGCAGGTCGAAAAGGTGATCGGAAAGACGTTTGCCGATCCAGCCGATCCGCTGCTCTTCTCAGTTCGTTCCGGTGCCCGGGTCTCGATGCCGGGCATGATGGACACCGTGTTGAACCTGGGGTTGAATGACGATACCGTGCTCGGGCTGGCAGCCAAGAGTGGTAACGAGCGTTTTGCCTACGACAGCTACCGCCGTTTGGTGCAGATGTACGGTGATGTGGTGATGGGCGTCGAGGGCGAAAAATTCGAACACGCGATCGACGCGATCAAGGAAAAGACCGGTGTCAGCCTGGATAACGAACTGACCCCGGATCATCTCAAGGAATTGATCGCGAATTTCAAGGCGATCATCCTCGATGAAACCGGTGCCGGATTCCCTTCCGATCCCTACGAGCAGCTGTGGGGGGGCGTAGCCGCCGTGTTCAAGAGCTGGAACGTCCCGCGCGCGATCGAGTACCGTCGTATCCACCACATCCCCGGTGACTGGGGAACTGCCGTGAATGTGCAGGCCATGGTCTTCGGCAATATGGGGGACTCCTCCGCAACGGGTGTCGCTTTTACGCGCAATCCGTCGACGGGAGAGAACGAATTCTACGGCGAGTTCCTGGTCAACGCCCAGGGCGAGGACGTCGTGGCAGGTATCCGTACGCCGCAGCAGTTGAATCAGCACGGCCGCGAGATGCTACCGGCCGGAAACAAGGCCAAGGATTTGCCCACGCTCGAGGATGTCATGCCCGAATCCTACAGCGAACTCTGCGCAATCCGCACGCAGTTGGAAAAGCACTACTGTGATATGCAGGACATCGAGTTCACCATCGAGGATGGCCGTCTGTGGATGCTGCAGACGCGCAACGGCAAACGGACGGGAGTCGCGGCCATTCGCGTTGCCGCCGAGATGGAGGCCGAAGGCATCGTCTCGACCGAGAAAGCACTGCTGCTGGTCGAGCCCGATCACCTGGATCAGATGCTGCACGACCAGATCGACCCGTCGGCGGAACTGAAGGTACTGACCACGGGCCTGCCTGCCTCGCCGGGCGCGGCCCAGGGGACGATCGTCTTCAGCGCCGAGGAAGCCGTCGAAGTGGCCGGTGACGGGACGAAGGTGGTCCTGGTGCGCCGTGAGACCAGCCCCGAGGACATCGCCGGTATGAATGTCGCGCAGGGCATCCTGACCAGTCGCGGCGGTATGACCAGCCACGCCGCCGTCGTGGCCCGGGGCATGGGCAAGCCCTGTGTCGCCGGCTGTGGCGAATTGATTGTGGACAACGAAAACGGCCGGATTGAGATCGGCGACAAGTCTTTTGCTCGCGGTGATGCGATCACGATCAACGGCACGACGGGGGCTGTCATCGAGGGCCTGCCGGGCCTGGTTCCCCCGCACATGGACGATCCCAACCTGGTCAAGGTCATGGGCTGGGCCGATCAGACGCGTCGCCTGAGGGTCCGTACGAATGCGGACAGTCCTCACGATGCGCAGCAGGCGCGCGAGTTCGGTGCCCAGGGCATCGGCCTGTGCCGTACCGAGCATATGTTCTTCGGCGAAGAGCGCATCATGCGCATGCGTGAGATGATCCTGGCCGACAGTGTCGAGGCTCGTCGTGAGGCCCTGACCAAGTTGCAGCCGATGCAGCAGGAGGACTTCGACGGGATCTTCCGCGCGATGGAAAGTCTGCCCGTGACGATCCGCCTGTTGGATCCGCCGCTGCACGAGTTCCTGCCGACCACGGAGGGCGATATCAAGACGCTCGCCGGTGACATGGGGGTCGCGGTGGAACGGCTCGAGCAGAAGATCGAATCGCTGCACGAGGAAAATCCGATGCTCGGTCATCGGGGCTGCCGACTCAGCCTGACCTATCCGGAGATCTGCGAGATGCAGGTCTCGGCGATCATCGGTGCGGCTTGTGCCTGCAAGAAGGGCGGCGTGGACGTACGTCCGGAGATCATGATTCCGTTGACCGGTACCCAGCGTGAGTTGGCCGATCTGCGGGAACTGACCATCGAGGTGGCCACGAAGGTCATCGCCGAGACGGGCGTTGATGTCGACTATCTGGTGGGAACCATGATCGAAATTCCGCGCGCGGCCCTGCTCGCGGACCAGATGGCCGAGGTCGCCGACTTCTTCAGCTTCGGAACCAACGATCTGACGCAGATGACCTTCGGATACAGCCGCGACGACGCGGGTGTGTTCCTGCCCGATTACGTACGTCGGGGCATCCTGCCGGCCGATCCGTTCCAGCAGCTGGATCAAAGTGGCGTCGGCCAGCTGGTCGAAATGGCCTGCAAGAAGGGGCGCGAGACGAACCCGGACATCCACCTGGGGATTTGCGGCGAGCACGGGGGCGATCCCAGCTCGGTCGCGTTCTGCCACAAGGTGGGACTGGACTACGTCAGCTGCTCTCCCTACCGGGTGCCGATTGCGCGTCTGGCTGCGGCCCAGGTGGTCGTGCGCGAGAAGCTCGAGGGCGGAAAGTAATACCGGGTGTCCATCTTCTGGACAGCTCCGGCGTGGACCTGGCCCCTACTGCTGGCTTTGGCGGTGGGGGCCGTCTCTTTGTCGGTGCGATTCTATCGACAGACCTGGCCGCAACCGCGTCCCGGGCTGAAGCGCTGGCTGATCGGACTGCGGTCGGCGGTGCTGGCGCTGTTGGTCCTGGCCATCGCCGGTCCGGTGCTGACCCGGTTGGCGCAGGACCGGAAACCGGCGGATCTGCTCATCCTGGTTGAGGATTCCGGCAGCATGGAATTGCCGGCGGCAGCGGCGGTCGATGACAGCACCGTCTCGCGTTGGCACCAGGCCTGGACGCTGGCTGCCCGAGTCGATTCCGCCCTGACCGCTGAATTTCCCCACTCCCGCGCTCTGATGTTTCGCGGCAATGGGCTTGGCCCGTTGCAGGAGGTGGCAGCCGACCAGGCGATGGGTGCGGCTCCCGACGGATATGGTACGGATCTGCGGTCATTCCTGCGGCAGTCGTTCGAGGCGGCCGTGGATCGTTCCGTGCGCGGAATTCTCCTGTTGAGCGATGGACAGGAGACCGAAAGTTCGAGCGCCCGGTCATCCCGAACGGGCGGCCTGGGGGCGCCGGCGGCGACTCCACTGGTCGCCGTGGGCTTGGGCGATCCCCGCGGACCGGCCGACCGGATCATCAAGGATCTGCGCTACCCGGGTACCGTGTACCGGGGGGCTGATATGTTGGTCGAGTTGACCGTCGATGACCGTTTTGTCGAACGCGGCACCCGCCCGCCGATCGAGGTTCGTTTGTTCGGACCCGAGGGCGTGGTGGCCCGCCAAACGGTTCCAGCCGACGCGGCAACCGTACCTGTCGAATTGGTCTTCCGGCCGGATTCCAGCGGGCCGCAAGTGTATCGTGTCGAAGTCTCGCCTCTGGACAACGAGCGTTTCCTGGAGAACAACGAGGCGTTGCTGGCGGTAGACGTGCGCCCGGAACGTGCCGAGGTGGTCCTGCTGACGGATCGACCGGGTTGGGATGTTCGTTTCCTGGCGCAGGGGGCTGCCCGCGAACCTCGTCTGGATTTGACGCGGGTGTTTTCCGGTCCTGAGGGCCCCGTTTTTGCAGACAGTCTGGTACAGTGGTCACCGCCTGCGAGCGTCGAGGAATGGTTGCGCTGGGACGGGTTGATCCTGTCCGGCTGGGGCGGGCCGGTGGCGGCGCTGGATTGGAAACTCCTGGGCGATGCCGTTGCTGCGGGGCTGGGGCTGCTGGTGATTCCAGGTGATGGATCTACGCTGCCGTCGCAGCCGTTGGCCCCACCGCCCGCAGGGCTGGCCGATCTGCTGCCGGTTCGGATACCGGAGACTCGATGGCTGGTAGCGGCTGCCGAGCCGTGGGCGATCATCGTGACGCCGTCGGGCCGGTCCCATTTGATCCTGGCGGGTCTGGCCAACCCGGCCGAGGGCCTTCCGGTCCGGAGTTGGGCTGAATTGCCGCCACTGCGCGCTCTGGTGCCGGCGGTACTGGTTGCTGACGGTCGCAGCCTGATCGAGGTCCGGGGACGTTCTCTCCCGGGGCAACCGGTGCGGATCGATCCCTTGCTCGCGGTAACGGGACGGGGTCAAGGGCGGGTCGGTTGGTATGGCGGTCGGAATCTGTGGGAACAGGCATTCTGGAATCCGGCGGAGGTGGCGGGCCGTTCCGGAACCGAGCCCCAGATTGCGCGGCAGTTGGTACGCAACCTGTTGATCTGGACCGCCGAAGGTTCCACGGAGAAGGAGCTGTCCTTTGCCGGGCGCCGCTTGGCCTATCAGGAGGGGGAAACGATCCGGATCTCCTCGAACTGGCGCGATCTGCGCGGACAGCCGGTGACCGGGCGGCGGCTGGAGCTGCTGCTGAGGTCCACTTCCGATCCGGAGGAGTCCGGCGAGGCCGAAGTGCGAACTTTCGACTTGGAGGAGATCGAGGGCCGTCCGGGCGAAGCGGAAGTGGTCTTGCCGGCATTGCCTCCCGGGGCCTATTCGGTGCAATTGAACGGCGAAGGGCAGCCCCCGGTGGTCAGCCAACGCGAAAGTCTGGTCGTCACCCGCAACTCCATCGAGGCGACCCAGGTACGGCAGGACCAACGGCGATTGCGGAGCCTGGCGTCCGGTTCCCAGGATCGGTATGTCGACGGAAATGCGGACCGTGTCCTGGAACGGGTCATGGAGCACCTCAGGGCGTTGGACTGGGATCAGGGTTCGCAGGAGCGGCGGTCCCGGTTCGATCCCTTGGCCGGCTGGCCCCTGCTGCTGGTGGCCTGTCTGTTGCTGGGGGTAGAGTGGTTCCTGCGACGGCGAAACGGACTCTTGTAACTGGTTTTGATCGATTCGATTGACAGTTTCCGCCTCCCGGAAACGGATTCTTTCCCATGTTTCGAAATCCGAGTGTGGAGTGGCTGCTGGCCGCCGGCGTCTGGGTCGTGTTCTGCCTGATGGCCCCGCCGGCTGAGGCGGACATCGTGATCAATGAGATCCTGATCGATCCGGACGGTAGCGATGCCGGCCGCGAATTCGTCGAGTTGCTGAATCCGGGAGATACACCCGTTTCCCTAGCTCGATTGCGGTTCGAGTTTGCCAATGGCGCCGAGGAACTCGATTGGCGACTGCGCTGGGAAGGGGCCGAGAGTGAGCAGTTGGCCCCCGGTGCCCGCTACCTCATCGTGGATCGCAATTGGCAGGCAGGCGACTCACCGGACGCCGAGGTGACGCTGGCGCTGCAAAATGGGCCCGACTCGGTGCGCCTGGTGCGAAACGGTGCCGTGGTCGATCTGCTGGGCTACGGGTCCTTGACGGATCCATCCCGGTTCGAGACCGCGCCCGTCGCGCTGACGACGGGTCGATCGTTGGCCAGGCGGCCGGATGGAGTGGACACGGGTGACAACTCCGCCGACTTCGTGTCCGCCGAGCCCACTCCGGGGGCTGCCAATTTTCAGGACTGGTCCATCGCTGCCGTTTCCTGGTCGGCGGATCCGCCCTCTTTGCCGGCGGCGGGCGGATCGGTCCGGATCGTAACCCGGCTGCTCAACGACGGACTCTTCGAAATTCCACCGACCGAGATCCAGTTGCGAGTGGGGGTGGCGTGGTTCCCGGGTCGCCTGGACCGGTGCGAGCCGGGTACGGAGCGCGAGATCTTCTGGGATCTGATCGTTGCCGAAAGTGGGTCCCTCCCGGTGGAACTGAGGGTTCCGGCACCCACGGTGCCCGGGGATTTGCAACTGCACTGGGGACGATTGCAGGTGGGAGCCGGCGACTTGGTCCTGAGCGAGGTCCTTGCCGCACCCACCGATGGACAGCAGGAGTGGATCGAGCTCGAGGCTGTCGGTGAAGGGGTTCCCCTGGGGCAGTACGCGATCCGGGACGAGGACGGGCCCTGGCGTTCGCTGCCGCAGATGACCCTGGATGCCGGACAGCTCCTGGTCGTTGCCCAGGACTCGACAGCACTGGTGCAGTGGATGATGGAGAACCGGATCGCTGCCGGCGTGGACGCGTGGTGCGGGCACCCCGGGGCGATCCTGCTGCGCTCGCTTCCCGGGTCGTGGCCCTCATTGAACAACGAGTCGGCTTCCAACCGGGAATTCGCGGACCGGGTCTACCTCGGTGGGCCCTCCGGCGAAGTGCTCGATCACGTCCAGTGGGGAGGCGATTCGGCGAGCGCCCTGCCGGTCCCCGAGGCGGGTACCAGCCTGGAACGAGTCTCGATCCAGGCCGCATCAGCTCGAATCGCGAATTGGGCCCCGAGCACAGCGCAATCCGGCGCTACTCCCGGCTGCCAGAACAGTCGCAGTCGGCCGCCCGGCAGCGCGGGTGGGCTGCGACTCGAGCCGCGCGTACTGGATCCCGGACGAGGAGCGCCTGCCATTCATGTGTTGTACGACCGGGTACCGGATGACGCGGCGGTGCGTTTGCGAATTTTCGATCTGTGGGGGAATCGGGTGCGCGATCTGGCCAGCGACGATCTGGGCGGCGGACCCCGGCACTGGACCTGGGATGGCCGGGACGACTCCTCACAGGCCGTACCGCCGGGCGGATACATCTTCCATCTGACTCTCACCGGGAGCGATGGGCGGGTTCTCGAGAAACAGCGCGCGCTGGGCGCGGTGCAGACGCCGGGACAGCGATGATACGCCGGAGCGCACCGGCTCCCCGGATCGTCGAACTCGTTGGCATGGTCTGGTTGCTCCTGGAGGCATCCGGTGTGCAGGCTACCGGATTGCACGGCGTGGGCGATGGCTGGTTGCTGGCTCCGCGGGAGATCCGGGAGGTCCTCGGTTGCGGGATCGAGAGCGTACAGCCGGCGGAAAGCAGCGGAGTGTGGGCGTCGGCGGCGGTGATGCGCCTGTACGGCATGCCGGAACTCCCGGCCGATCGGATCGCCGTGGGATTTCGTGTCCGGCGTGCGGGAACCGCTGTGCAGGTCGGTGCCAGTCGGGAGACTTTGGGCACCGAGCTGGTCCGCGAGAGCCAGAGCGGAATCGGGCTCCACTTCGGAGAGGAAACCGGCTTCGGTGTGGAATGGTGCGAAGAGGATCTCGTCATCGCCGGCGAGCGAGCGGATCACCGCCACAGTTGGAGATGGGTGCTGCGGACCGGCTGGTGGTTGGAGGCAGTGCGGGTCCGTATGCGCTGTTGGTTGGAACCGGTGCTCGAGACCCGTCCACGACCGCGCTCTTTGCTGAGTCTCAGTACGCTGCTGCCCCGGGTGGGATTGGCGGCGGCGTTTCGCGTCGAGCAAAGAACGGACCAGGAGCTGGGACTGGCGAATGAGACCACGCTGGCACTGAATTCCCACCTGGCGATCGGTTTGCGCTACGAAAGCTTGACCGGCTCGATGGGGCCGGTTACGGCCTGGAGCCTCGGGCATCTGATGGTGCTCACCAGTCACGTGACGCATCCCGAGCTGGGGATCACCCACCGTTTCCGGATCGTGTTCGGGAACCCGGGGATGGAGGCGCCATGAGCGTCCGCAACCTGGTTCGGACGGTCCTGATTCTTGCCGGGGCCGCAGTCCGGGTCCATGCCGCTGATCCGTTTGCGGGTGCGGATGATCC